>JAQTVL010000102.1 GCA_028706835.1 Phycisphaerae bacterium
TCTTGGTCATCTGCCGCGTCTGCTCGAAGCCCTTGATAAGCTGGCTGACGTCCTGCGGCTCGACCCCGCTGCCCGCGGCGATCCGCCGGCGGCGCGAGCCGTCGATGACCTCGGGATGCTCGCGCTCCTTCTTCGTCATCGAGCCGATGATCGCCTCGGTCCGGTCCATCTCCTTGTCGTCGATGTCCATCCCTTTAAGCTGGCTGCCCAGCCCGGGGATCATCTCCAGCATCTGCTTGAGCGGGCCCATGGACCGCATCTGCTTGAGCTGCTGGCGGAAGTCGTCCAGGGTCATGTTGCCCTTTTCGAGCTTCGCCGCCATTTTCGCCTGCTGCTCGGCGTCGAACGTTTCGTGGGCCTTGGTCACCAGGCCGACCATGTCGCCCATGCCGAGGATTCGCTCGGCCATGCCCTCCGGGCGGAACTCCTCCAGCCCGTCGAGCTTCTCGCCGACGCCGATGAACTTGATCGGCTTGCCGGTTACTTGCTTGACCGACAGGGCCGCGCCGCCGCGGGCATCGCTGTCGAACTTGGTCAGGATCACGCCGTCGAGTTCCAGACTCTCGTTGAACGCCTTCGCGGAATTCACCGCGTCCTGGCCGGTCATCGCGTCGGCGACCAGATAAATCTGGTGAGGCTGGATCGTCGCGGCGATCCGGGACACCTCTTCCATCATGTCCTGGTCGACGTGCAGCCGGCCGGCCGTGTCGACGATGACCACATCGCAGCCAGCCGCCTGGCCGGCCTTGACGCCGTTGCGGGCGACGGCCACCGCGTTCTTGGTGTTGTCTTCGCGGTGGATCGGCACACCGACCTGGCCCGCAAGCGTGGCCAACTGGTCAATGGCCGCCGGCCTCTGAAGGTCGGCCGCCACGAGCATCGGGCGCTTGCCGCGTTTCTTGCACAGCGCCGCCAATTTGGCGGCTGTGGTCGTCTTGCCGGAGCCCTGAAGGCCGGCGAGCAACAGCACGGTCGGCCCCGGCGAAACGTAATGAATCTGCGCATCGACCGGCCCCATGAGCTGGACCAGTTCGCCGTGGACGATCCGGATCATCTCCTGGCCGGGGTGCAGGCTCTGGATGACCTCCTGTCCCTTGGCCTTGGCGACGACCGCATCGCAGAAGTTCTTGACGACCTGATAGTTGACGTCAGCCTCCAGCAGCGCGGTGCGGACCTCCGCCATGGCCTCAGCCACGTTGGATTCGCTGATCTTCCCCCGGCCTGACAGCCGGCGGAAGACATCGCCGAACTTATCCTGGAGCGTCTGGAACATTCGCCAGCCCCGAAACCATCGGGAAAAGGACAACAACCCGGCCCCGCCGAGGCATATCGCCTCCGCGACCCGACCGGGAAACCCATCATTCTAAAGAGCCATGCGTATGGATTCAAGGCGAAATGCGTGTTTCATTTTGTTTGCCGCTGTCGGGCAACTGGGTTAGAATCCAACTCGGTACGCTGCACTGGGATACACAGGTCCGGCCTGCTGGTTTGGGCCGGATATGCGCGTCCTCCGACCGGGCGGATCGCCCGTCGGGGGCCGGGTGAGGAACGTCCCGAATGCGCTGCACCCATGCGACCGAACCGCGACTTCGTCGCCCCGCCGGGCGCCTTCCCGGCCCGGTCGCCTGCATCACCTGCCTCGTCGCAACAGCCGCCGTGCTGCTGCTGCTCGCCTCCGCCCTGCCGGCTGACTCGCTCACGCTCAAAGACGGCACGACGTACGAAGGCCGAATCATCGAGAAGACCGACGCCTACGTCCTGATGGAAGTGAACAGCGGCGGCATCTCCTCCGCCTCGCTGCGATTCGACGCCAGGGACGTCGTCTCGACAGCCATCAGCGCGCCGGAATCGGCCCAACTGGCCGACACCTTCCGCCAGAAATGGGCCGCCGCCCGGGACGCCAACTCGGCAGCCACGTTCGCCGACCTCGGACAGTGGGCCCAGGAAAACAAGCTGTACGACAAGGCTGTGCAGGCCTATGCTCAGGCTCGCCAGCTCGCCCCGGCCCAGGACGCTAACTACGGCTTCCTGCTCGCCCAGAACATGGCGCTGGCCGGCAACATCCGCGGCGCCCGGGCGTTGCTCAAGGAACTCTCCGCCAAGTACGCCGAAGACGCCCGGATCGCCGGAGAGCTCGCCCGCCTCGACCAGCAGGCACAGAAACGCGTCGACCAGATGATCCGCCTCTCGCTCGACGGCTACAAGAAGGGCGACATGCGCGGCGCGATCCTGCTCATCGAACGCACCCAGCGGCTGGACCTCGACGGCCTGCAAACGCTGGCGGACGACGCCTGCCGGCAGCAGGCGGGGCTGTCCTTCGCCAGGCTGCTCGCCGACGCCCGGCTGCGTCAGCCCTGCACCAACTGCCTCGGCGACATGCAGTCAGGCCTGCTGGCCTGCCCGACGTGCAAGGGCGCCGGCAAGGTGACCAAGACCCGCATCGAGACGCTGACCGAGAAGGACCCGAAGTCCGGCGTCGAGCGGCGGCGCAGTTACCCGGTCGACTACCAGACCTACTGCCCGACGTGCAAGGGCTTCACCACGGCCATCTGCCCCGCCTGCCACGGCGCGGGTGTCGACCTCGGCACGGTCGGCGCTCTGGAGCGGCCGTTCGTCGTCGAGGGCCTTCGCAAGCGCATCGACGTGCTGTGGGACCGGCTTGGCCCCATCGCCGCCGAGCCGTCCAGCCTGCACCCGGTCAACACCGAGGTCGTCCACCTGTTCAGCAATCGGCTGAAGTACTACATGCAGCAATACGCCACGCTCTGCCCCGAACTGGCCGGCGCCGACCTGACGACGCTGGCCGACCGTCGGGTGGCCCTCGACAGCCTGCTGCGTCACACGACCGCGCTCTACCGCAATCGCGACCTGGACGAGTACAAGGAGTTGATGAAGAAGCAGTTGCTCGAACTGGCCCGGCGGGAAGGCATCCTGAGCCCCGACGACCTGACGTTCCATGAAAAGCCCGACGTTTCCAGCACCACCCCGAAGCCCGCACCGAAGCCCTGACTCTGCCCGACACCGCGATAGGACACCCTCTTTCGTTTAGCCGCAGGACCGAAGGTCCGCGCGGGGGAGTGGCATGATCTCGTGGCAGTGTCCGAAGCTCGTCTTTTTGTGGAGTGCGGTAGCGCAGCTACCGCTTTGCGAAGCCGTCAAGTCTCAGCGCCAAGCGAAAGCGGTAGCTGCGCTACCGCACTCCACAAACGGCGAAGAACTTATGTCGCCACCAAATCTTGCCACACCCGTCCGCGCGTGGGCCGCCAAAATTTGCTACCCGGCGCCCGCGTCCTGCCTTATCATCAAGTGTTCGTCCCGGACCGGCCCGAGAGGGTTTGATGACCAGCGACCCGGCGTTGCCCGCAGGATTCTCCGCTCACCCCGCACTCGCGGGCCTGCCGCCCTCTATTGCCACCGACCCTGACGTTCACCTGATGATGGCGTTCCAGGACGGCAACGAGGACGCATTCGCCCAGTTGATCCGCCGAAACCAGCACAAGGTCTTCTCGGTCATCTACCGGTTCCTCGGCGACCGAACCGAGAGCGAAGACCTCGTGCAGGAAGTGTTCCTCCGCGTCTACCGCACCGCGGGCCGATACGAGCCCACCGCCAAATTCTCCACCTGGCTGTACCGAATCGCTACGAACATCAGCCTCAACGCCATCCGCAACCGAAGCCGGTTCCGCCCGGTTTCGCTGGAGGTGCGACAGGACGACAGCGAGGACTTCCACCGCGAGATCCCCGACGACACCGCCCCCCCGCCCGACACCGCCATGCACGACGAGGAGTTGGCCAGGGTGGTCATGGCCGCCATTGACGCTCTGCCCGACCAGCAGAAGTCGGCGATTATCCTGAACAAATACGAGGGCCTGAGTTACGAGGACGTCGCCACCATCCTGAGTTGCAGCGTGATGGCTGTGAAGAGTCTGCTGTCGCGGGCGAGGTCGAACCTGAAGGTCAAGCTGATGCCCTACGTGCGAAAATAGGTAAACCCCCGATCTAAGAATTGCCGAATCTACCCGAAACCCCCCGCCGTATCGGGGGTTCAAGATTTGGTGATGAAGCGAAGTTTTCGGTTCAGGGCGCTGGCTTGAAGTGTGTCCTGAGGTCGTGTTTTTGCAGGTGAATAGCGAACGAACATGGACTCTTTCGATAACAATCTGGACCAACTCCTCGACGCCTGGCGGACGCCCGCCCTCCAACGCGACCTGACCGAGGCGATCGTCGCCCGGGCCCAGGCCGAGGACCGCTCGCTCGATGAGTTGCTGACCCGCATGGCCCCCGCCGCGACGCTCGATCGCGATCTCGCGCCAGCCATTCTCGCCCGCGCCCGCGCGGAAGAAGACGCCTTCGATCGGCTGCTGGATGCCGCCGCGCCGACGCCCCGGCTGACTGTCGATCTTGCCCAGCCGGTCCTGCGGGCGGCCCATCGCGGCAAGCTGCGTCGGCGGATACTGGTGCTGGCCGCCTCGCTGTCCGCTGCCGCCGCGGTGCTGATCGTCGCACTGGTTCACCCGCAGCCGATCCGCACGGGCGGCGACCCCCACCAGGCCGTGATGTCGCTGTTCACCGCGGACCAGCAGCAGACGCTCGGAAAAGTTGATGTTGGGCAGATCATCGAAGACATGCCCGTTCTGGTTCACTGGGAAACCATCCGGGAGATGGAGCAACTGGAACAGCAGGCCCCGGGCGATTCTGGCCTGCCATTAGGTCCCACGGATGGATCACGATCATGATAACGCGAATGTTGACCATTTCGATTCTCGCAGCCATCGCAGCCGGCATTGCCGGACTGGGCGGCGCAGCCGCAACCGGCGACCAGACTGACCCGGTGATCCTGGCCGTCGCGCCGACGCCGGCGACGGCCCCGACGACCCAGCCGGGCGCCCGGGCTTTCACCTCCATGCCGACGACGCAGTCGCAGGGCAGCCAGATCAGTTTTCTGCTGACCCGGAGCCTGCCGAAGGACCTGCGTGAGGCGCACCTGCTGGCCCGCACCGACCTGACGCCTCGCGATCGGCAACTGGTCGGCTTCCATGCGATCCTGCGCGACAGCCAGAAGTCGATCGAGCAGATCGTCAACCAGAAGAAGGAATTCGACCGGATGCCGACGGACCAGCAGGCCCGGTATCGCGAGAAGGCCGTCCTGATCGAGAAGGTCCTCAACTCGCTGTCGGATTCCGAGCGGTCCCAGTTGCTCAGCCTGAACCCGAAAGAGCGGGCTAAGCGGATCATGGAATTGGCCGCCCAGATCAAAGCCAGGCAACTTCGTGAGGGCAGCAACCCGGCGCCCACAACCCCGAAATGACCGACACCCAGGACGCGCACCGAAAAAGGCCGGTTTCGACCGGCCTTTTTCTTTCCCAGACATCCATCGGACTCCGACTCCACTTATTGCAGTGGGCCGGCCTGTCGCAATCCGAGAGTCCGAAGGACGACTGCCAGTAGCCACGGGCGCGAGCCCGTGGAAACCGATCCCATAACCTCGGGAGCCCGCGTAGCGGGCGATGGCCGCGTTGTTCGCCCGCACCCCCAGGGAATGCATTCCCCGGGCTTCTGGAGTCTCCGCGTTCTGCTTTCGGAAACCGTTTTGACAACAACAAACTGTTCTGCAATAATGGGTCCAACGTGCTCTGGGACCAATCGCAGGACCTGAATCGGGAGGTTTGAGATGTCGGATTTGAAAGTGAAGGTTGAGCCTGATCTGTGCGCCGGCTGCGCTGTCTGTGAAAGCTCCGCGCCCGACGTGTTCAAGATGGATGACAACAATATCGCCGTGGTGCTGCCGGACGGCTTGGCGGCGGCGGCCAACGACGCGGTCGTCGAGGCGGCGGAAGGCTGCCCGAGCGAAGCGATCATCGTGACGGACGCGACCGGCAAGCAGGTCGTTCCGAAGTAAGGCGTGCGACATACGAGAGCGGTCACGGGCCGTCGGTCTGCGCCGACGGCCCTTTGTTGTACGAGGGGGAACTGCATAGACTAAGGGGAGTAGGCGTTTCGTTTGTCATTTGTCATTTCTTAGTTGGGATTTGGATTCTTATGGCCAAGGTTCTCTCATGCAGCGAGGTCTGGGGCGGTGGGGCCGCCATCGACACCGACTTCAAGGTGCCGGGCATGGAGGGGGCGTTATTCAGCCGCCCGGCCGACGGCCTGTCCGGCGGTGACATCTACCTGGTCAGCAACTGCAACATGGGCCAGGTCTTCAAGGTCGTGCTGGCGGACGTGGCCGGCCACGGCGACGACGTGGCGCAGATCGGGCAGATGCTGGCTGAACTGCTGCGGGCGAACGTGTCCGAGCGCGACAACCATACGTTTCTGAGCCAGCTCAACGCGCAGTTCGAGCTGAGCGCCCGCGACGGGTCGGTCTTCGCCACGCTGGCCTGCGCGACCTACTTTACGCGAACGCAGGAATTCTGCTTCGCCTACGCCGGGCATCCGCAGATCATCCTCGGCCGGGGCGGCACGTTCGAGCCGCTGGCCCTGACACCGCAGCCGGGAATCACCAACGTGCCGATCGGCATCGAATCGACGGCGGATTTCCACCAGGGCTGCCTCAAGCTCCAGGTTGGCGACAGCCTGCTGCTCTACACCGACGGCCTGATCGAAGCCCGCAACGAGACCGGCCAGCAGTATGGCCTGCCGCGGATGCTGGCGGACCTGCGTCACCTGGCGCCCCAGTCGCCCATGTCGCTGAAGAACGGGCTGCTGACTCGTCTGACGGATTTCGTCTCGCCCCGGGGGCTGGACCAGGACGACATTACGCTGATCGCGGTTCGGCTGACGGACGTGCCCGCCCCGCCGGTGGTGAAGATGGCGCCGGAGCTGGAGAAGCTGATGAAGGACGCGAAGGGGAAATGATCGGCGTGTCAAAGGAATGCGATTGCCGCGAAGCAAAAAAAGAGAGAACGAATGTCCTCTTGTGGAGTGCGGTAGCACAGCTACCGCTTTGGCTCGGCAGTAGCGGTTAGTCGCCGCCCACAGCGGTAGCTGCGCTACCGCACTTCACAAACTGCCAAGAGAAGAGAAGGCAGGGCTGATGTCGTGGCTCGATCGGCCCGAAACCCCTTGTGGGACGGGGGGTTAGGATACGATAGAGCAATGCCGCAAGGCGTGTTCCGGGAAGAAATTGCCCGGCTGATGCAACTACTTATAGGGACATGCGTTTAGCTACGTGATATGAGCATCGGCGAATTACTTATCGAACGGGGGATCATCACCGCGGAGCAACTGTCCGAGGCGGAGGCCGTTCAGCGGCGACAGGGCTCGCGGCTGGATCGCGTCCTGCTGGAGATGGGCTACGTCGACGAGACGACGCTTCTGAGGGCGCTGGGCGAGCAGTTGTCGATCCCCTTCGTGGACCTCTCGGCTGAGCAGATCGACATGGCGGTCCTGCGTTCGATGCCTGCCAAACTGGTGCATCGCCGCGGGCTGCTGCCGCTGAGCAAGACCAACGGCACGTTGCGGATTGCGACCAGCGATCCGTTCGACGTCTACGCGCTGGACGAGTTGCGGATGCTGATGGGCTGCCACATCGAGCCGGTGTTGGCCAGCCGGGCCGAGATTGACAAGATCATCAAGGCCCACTTCGGCGTCGGCGGGGAGACCATCGAGACGCTGATCGACGACCAGACGGCGTCGGCCGACGACGGCTTGGAGGTCCTGACGCAGATTGGCGACGAGGACAAGAACCTCATCGAGGAGGCCCAGGAGGCCTCCGTCGTCCGGCTGGTCAACGAGATCATGGTCGAGGCGATCAACCAGCGGGCCAGCGACATTCACGTCGAGCCGTACGAGGGCGAACTCCAGGTGCGCTACCGCGTCGACGGCGTGCTGCACCAGGCCAACGTCCCGCCGCAGATTCAACGGTTCCAGTCCGCGATCATCAGCCGCATCAAGATCATGGCCGGTCTGAACATCGCCGAGAAGCGGTTGCCGCAGGACGGCCGCATCAAGGTCCGGCTGACCGGCCGGGAGATTGACATCCGCGTATCCGTCATCCCGATGCTGTTCGGCGAAGGCGTCGTGATGCGTATCCTGGACAAGAAGTCACTGCTGCTGGACCTGCGCAGCCTGGGGATGGCGGAGGACACCTACGCGCTGTTCGAGCGGATCATCACCGCGCCGCACGGCATCCTGCTGGTGACCGGCCCGACCGGGTCGGGCAAGACGACCACGCTCTACGCCGCGCTGTCGGAGGTGGTGAACGAGGAGATCAAGGTCATCACCGTCGAGGACCCGGTCGAGTATCACCTCGTGGGCGTCAACCAGATCCAGGTGATGCCAAAGGTCGGCCTGACGTTCGCCCGCGGGCTGCGGTCGATCCTGCGGCACGACCCCGACGTGGTCATGGTCGGCGAAATCCGCGATTTCGAGACGGCGGAGAGCGCCGTCCAGGCGGCTCTCACCGGCCACATGGTCTACTCCACGCTGCACACCAACGACGCCCCCAGTGCCACCACGCGGCTGCTCGACATGGGCGTCGAGCCGTTCCTGGTCACCAGCACGCTCCAGGGCGTTTTGGCCCAGCGGCTGGTTCGGCGGATTTGCCTGGAGTGCAAAGAGGCCTACACCCCGGACTCGCTGCCCGACGACTGCCCCCCGCCGCCGA
This sequence comes from Phycisphaerae bacterium, assembly GCA_028706835.1. Lineage (GTDB taxonomy): Bacteria > Planctomycetota > Phycisphaerae > JAJVII01 > JAJVII01 > STB-87. Next base: position 8,609 of record JAQTVL010000102.1, read on the forward strand.
ACGGGATCATCTATCGCGGCAAAGGGTGCAAGGCCTGCCGCAACACAGGCTATCGAGGCCGGCTCGGCGTGTACGAACTGTTCGCCCTCAGTGACCCGATCCGCGAACTGATCCTCCAGCGCAAGAGCTCGGGCATCATCGCCCAGCAGGCGATCAAGGAAGGCATGGTCACGATCCGGCGAGACGGCTGGCGGAAGGTGCTGGCCGGCCAGACCACCCCGGAAGAAGTCGCCCGCGTCTCCCAGAGCGTGGGATGAAAGTAGTAGTCAGTGACCAGTGGTCAGTGGTCAGTTGAAGACCGCTGGCCATGTTTTTCACTGACCACTGATCACTGATCACTGATCACTGGTTTTCCTATGGCAACCTTCTCCTATCAGGCTCGCGACGCCGCTGGCAATGCCATCAGCGGCACGCTCACGGCTGACAACCAGCAGGCGGCGCTGCGCGAACTGGACCAGCGGTCGCTGCTGCCGATCGACGTTCGCCCGACAGGGGAGGCGGTCGCCGCCGCGGGCGGGTTCCGGCTGTCGCGCCACGTCGTCTCCACGCGCAAGCTGTCGATGATCTACTCGCAGATGGCGGACCTGCTTAACGCCGGCGTACCCATCCTGCGTACGCTGGAGGTGCTGGTCCGCCAGAACCGCCGCCGGGCGGCGCTCGCCCAGGTGCTCGACGACGTGCGAAGCCAAGTGGCCGGCGGCCAGTCGCTCGCGGACGCCATGGCCCGGTATCCCAAGGTCTTCCCCGAGTTGCACACCGCGATGGTGCGGGCCGGCGAGCGCGGCGGGTTCATCGAGGACGTGCTCACCCGCTTGGCCCAGTTCACCGAGCGGCAGGACGAGCTTCGCAGCAAGGTCGTCGGATCGATGGCCTACCCGGTGTTCCTGATCTCGGTCGGCGCGATCATGGTCACGCTGCTGATGATCTTCTTCGTGCCGCGGTTCGCCGAGTTCTTCGACCCGCAGAAAATGGACTTGCCCGCCAGCACGCAGTTGCTACTGAAGACCTCCAAGTTCATGCAGGCGCACTGGTTTGCCCTGTTCGCCGGCGTGGGGGCCGTGGTCACGCTTTGCTGGGCGGCGGTCAAGAGCGAGGCCGGCCGGGCCTGGTGGGACCGCCGCAAGTTGAAGCTGCCGCTGTTCGGGCAGATCATCTCGCTGATGGCGGTGGCCCGGTTCTGCCGGATCCTCGGCACGATGCTGGCCAACGGCGTGCAGATCCTCGTCGCCCTTCGCATCGCCAAGGACTCGATGGGCAACCAGACGCTGGCGGCGATCGTGGAGCAGGCGGTCGACTCCGTTCGCGCCGGTGAGCCGCTGGCGGTCCCCCTCGGGCGTGATAACTACTTCCCCGCCGATATCCTCGACATGATCGCCGTGGCTGAGCAGTCCAACACGCTGGACACGGTGCTGATCAACGTGGCCGACTCCACGGAGCGCCGCCTCGGCCGATCGATCGACACGATGGTCCGCCTGCTCGAACCGGTGCTGCTGTTGCTGGTGGCAGGCATTGTGTTTGCCATCGCGTTCAGCCTGCTGCTGCCGATCTTCTCGCTGTCGACCTCGGGGGTGTAGGAGCCCACGATTTCTTCGCTGTTTGTGGAATGCGGCAGCGCAGCTACCGCTTTGGCGAGCAGTGATGTTCCAACGCCCGCCCAAAGCGGGAGCTGCGCTCCCGCACTCCACAAAAGGAAATTCCCCATTCCGCATTCCGCATTTCTTCACGGGTTTCCGGCGCGGCAAAAGCCGCCTGTTTAGATGGAAGAAATACTGCGTACGGCGCAACTAATTGGTTGGG
>JAQTVL010000678.1 GCA_028706835.1 Phycisphaerae bacterium
ATCGACGGCCGAGTGGTCGTGCTGGCCAGGGGTTCGGCGGATGCCGACAAGTTGGCCGGGCAACTCGTGGAGATCCGCTGCAAGCCGCTCGATCGGCGCGACGCCGAGATGACGGCATCGGTGTCGGCCGGGTGGGTCCGCGCGGCGCAGGCGCCAACGGACGAACGAGGCTGGCAGATGATCGCCGGCAACCGCGACGCCTACCACACCACCGACGGGCCGGAGGTGATGCTGAGCGGCGTGATGGAGAAGGAGATCTATTCAGGCGGCGGGCCGCTGACGTCCGACGGGACGAACCGCGCCTACACGGACCCGATCTCCGGCGCGGTGGTCATGGCGTATCCCGGGGCGACCTACCTGCTCCGGTCGGACCGCGGCATCACGCGGCTGGAGACCGAGGAGGCGTTCAAAAGACTGCTGGGCTGCCCGGTCGAGCTGCGCTGCAAGGCGATCGATCGCACCTACACCGGGGCATGGCGCTGGCGAGTGGGGGCACTGCGAGTGACCGGCCCATCGGCCGCAGCGACGACGCGCGGACGCGCGGAGGAATGAGAAGACAGCCGCGATTCCAGCGGATTCGCGGTCTGGCGGCGCCAGAACTATCAGAACAGCTTGCCGGGCTTGGGCTTGTCCGGGTTGTCCTTATTGACCTTGCCGGCATCCGGATCCGCGGGCTTGGGCTCCAGCGACTCCAGTTCCGTGCCATCCATTGACAGCAGGATGAGCTTGCCGGAGTGGGTGGGCTCAGCCGAGGCGCCGGTATCGGCCTCCTTCTTGGCCTTCTCGATGGCGGTGTCGAGGTCCTTGATCGTCTTCTCTATTTGCGCCAGGTTGTTGATGACCGACTGGGGGCGCTGAATGCCGGCGCCGTAGCGCTTGTCGAGATCCTCGCGCTGCCGCCGGAGATTCTCCTGCCGGGACTGGAGTCCTTTCAGATTGTTCGCCGCCACGGAGTTCTTTCCGGCCGCGGCAGTCGCCTCTTTCTTCTTCGTCGCGTAGTCGGCCTCGGTGACCCAACTGTTGCCCCAGCGGGTTTCGCCGGCGTGCTTGCCGGCCTTGTGAATCTTCGCCACCAGGCCTCGCATCTGCATGTCGGCGCTGCTGACAGCGCCCCCGCCGCCGCACTCCTGGGCCATCGCGCACACCTGGTCGAAATTGTCCCAGATAACGTCGGTCTCCGGGCTCTTGCCGGCGGCCTTGAGCAGCATCTGGACCGCCTCGCCCCACTGCTTCTGGCGGGCGTGCAGAACGCCGAGGTCGTTCATCACGCTGGCGTTGTTCGGGTCCAGGGACATCGCCTTGCCCAATGCCCCCAGCGAATCCTTCTCCTTGTTCGCCTTGAGCAGGATCTGGAATCGCTTGAACGGGATGTCGGCCCGGTACGGATTGGCCGTCGCCGCGTCGCTCAGGAACTTCATTTGCTTCTCGATCTCGGCTGCGGCGTTGGCGTTGTTCAGCGCCTGCTCCGCCGTGGCGTTCTTCTTGTCGACCTCCTCCTTGCCCAGCCAGCCCGTGCCCCATCGGACCTGCCCCTTGTCGGCGCGCTCCTTCCATTCCGCCGTCGCTTTGCGAGCCCCCTCGATCATCGGGGCGTCCGGGTAAGTGGCGATGAACTTCTCCAGCAGCGCCACGCCGTCCGCAGGCGACTGCGTCGTGCGGAGCTGCTCGGTCAACTCGGTGTAGGCCTGCCCGGCGGCCGCCTTGTTGTCCGGCTGACTGGCGGGCGTGTCGCCCGCCGCCAGGGCGATGCTGCCAAGGGTTAGTACCGCCGCGATGCCAGCAAGTCGTCGCACCCACTGAACCATAGTGCTCACCTCGCAAGGCCCCCGGGTGTCGGTTGAGACACGGACGCGGCCAGCCCAGCCGCCGCCCGCCGATCGGTTGAACCCCGCCGATTCCGTATAAGGTTTATCATACCGACTTTGGGTTCAAAGCGAAAGTGCCGCGCTTCGCGAGCGACTTTCGATGCAGTTCTTGCGCCCTCCTGTCCGATAACCTGAATTGGCCCACGCCCGCTCGGGTTGGGGCTGCGCCGCGGAGGCGGCGCCTTCGGACCACAGGCGTTCCATGGAGGGAACGTATGCGAACTCACACGTCTGGCCTGATCGGGCGAACCGGCAATCTCTTTGCATCGGCGCTCGTCGCCGCAGCCACGCTGCTTCTGGCGGCGACCGGCTGCGAGCGGTTCCGCACACTGTCGCTGGGGCCGTCGGACCCGCCAGCCAGCCCCGCGCCCATAGCCTCGCCTGTCGCAGCCCGACAGCCCGCAGCCGCGGACGATGGCAACGCTGAACTCGCCCGCAAGGCGCAGGAGGCAGCCGAACGGATGGAACGTGGCCTGGCCAAGGCCGACGCCGCCCGCCGCCCGATCCCGCGCCCGGAGGCAGGGCCGCTCCCGTCGCCGGACCAGGTCGCCACCGCGCCGCGAACGCCGACCCCTGCCCCAGCCGCGGTCCCGGCCCGGCCGACCTCACCGCTGGTCAAGCTCAGCGACAACCCAGCCGCCCTGACCACCCCGGTGATCCCCGTCAGTTCGCCGCCGGGCGTCCGCATCGCCGCTGCCCCCGGCGCGCCGATCGGCGCCGACCCGGCCGCGGGCGAGCCCGATGCCGATCGCAGGCCGGTGGTGCTCGGCTCGAACCCGGTCGTCGGGTTGGCCAACCCGCC
>JAQTVL010000679.1 GCA_028706835.1 Phycisphaerae bacterium
TTACCGCGTGGTCTCCAGTCCGGGCCATAGATCCACTCCATGACCCGACCGAGTTCGTCGCAGCTGCGCTCCTGCTCGGGAGTGAGCAGTAAACGGTCGGGACGGGCGGGGTGTGTCGGTGTCAACACGCGTCAACTCCGCGCGTCGAAGTACCCGCACGCCAACAACAACTTGTTCAGCGTCGGCTGCTGCTTGGACGCAAAGAACGACAGCCCCGACTCACCCACCTTGGCGGTTCGCATCTCGCTTCCCGCCACGTACTTTTCACACGCCATAAGGACAGTGCGGGCGATGTCGATCGTCGTGCTGCCGTTCGTGGAGCCGGTTTTCGAGATCACGTAGGCCCGTAGGGCAAACATCGGGTTGCCGCGCGCGATGTTTTCGCCGATAACGTACTGTTCGTAGGCCCGCTTGATGTCCTGCGGATAGGGGCGCATCGCAAAGGCGAAAGCGCCGATAGCCGCCGATGTGCGAATCCCCGGCAACCGGTTGCGGTTCGCCACACAGTGGCGGATCTCGGGACCGAAGGACTCCAGCACGGCCAGAGTCGCGGCTACCGAGTTCGCCCCAGGCGCGATTTCCTTCTTCTTGCAAGCGAGGCCGATAATGGCGCGGCAGGCGGCTGACACGATGTTGCCGTCCTTGATCTCGTGCCGCAACTGAAGCTGCTGGCCGATACCACGGGGCTTGCAACGGTCCATCGCGTCAATGGGCTGCATGCCAGTGGGGCCACCGTTCAACGGGATTCCCCGCGTCACCATCGTCTGGATCGTGACGCCGCTCTCAATGATGGCGAGGCACCGCTGCACTCCGTCAATCAGGTTCTCGGCCTCGTCGAAGGCCATCCCCTGATGCGTGAGCATCCACTGCCCTGCGCGCATCGCGCGGGCGAAGTCCGATACGTGGCGGAGTGAGGGCTTACGCTGAAGCTTCGGCACGTAGTGCTCCAAGAACTCCTTGGCGCGCTGGGGTCCGACCATCTCAATGGTTGTCTTCATGGATCCAACTCCTGAACTCGCGGCGCACCTTGCGGCTCGCCTTCTTCCAAAGCCGCTTCAGGTCGTACAGTGCCGCCGCATCGGTTGCCTCCTGGTCGGACACGTTCCTTACGCGCCGACCGGTTTCTAAGGGGTCACGAGGGGTCTCCGCCGCCGGTTCCTTTGGCGCCGTTTCCTGCCTCAGATCCCGGTACGCCCGGTCGATACTGACTACGCCCTTGCGTAGCTGTTCCTTCACCTCCTCTGGCGCTCGCTTCGCTATGACCCTGGCCTTGTCGATGGTGCCTTCAGAGACTCCGGCCGCCTTGGCTATCTCGGCGCGGGTGTTGATGGGTGACTGGTCCTTTGTCAACTTTGTCAAAGGACCGGAATACTGGTTGCCCTTGAAGCCGGTCTGGTTCGCCTTCGCCTTCGCCGCTACCAGCGGTTCCAGCTTCAGCGCCAACTCCGCTCGCTGGAACGGCTTCAGGTTCCGTCGCCCGAACTGGTTGTGGATGATCCAGATCGCCGCGTCGTCCCGGTCCTTGCACGGGTGCTCTGCTGTCTGGAACTTGATCCCGCGCTTCGTGCAGATGTCGTAGCGGTTGTGGCCATCGAGCAGGATGCTGTTCCAGATGACAAGCGGATCGCGGCAGCCATCGGCTATCACGTTCGCTTCTAACTGCGCCCGCTCCTCTGTGGTCAGCGGTGGTATCAGCGCGTGGAACTCGGGATCAACTATCAGCTTCATCGCCAAGGTTCTCCGTTTGTCGGCGTCAGTCCGGCAGACAGCACAGCCAGTTGCCGAGGCAGCAGGTCCAGTACCCCCACTGCTCGATGCACTGGTCACACGGGAAGTAGATCGGAATTGAGAGCACAAGGACCGCCAGGGCGATGCTGGCAATACGGACGCGACCCCGTGTCCGAAACGCAATCGCGATCAGCAGCGCGAGCAATGACCCGACCAGCATCGGCCCAAGCACGCACGCGCTCCAATGTGACGTGACCGTGGTGGTGACTACCGACATACGACCTCCTCTCGCGCGGGGCTCAGCGTCACGCGCGCCATCCGGGGATGCACTTCCGCTAGCCGCGCGGCAACCCGATCCGCTACGGCTATCGCCAGTCTGTCGGCCTGCGGGTCCTCGCCCGCCGCCTCACCGATGGCCTGTGCCAGTCCACGCAGGAACGCGGGGCAACACGCCATCAGCAGTGCGAAGTCGAGCCGGCCAGCGCCCTGCAAGCTGCGCGAGAGCTGGCCCTCATCCATCCCATTCATCTCGCGCGCGATGCTTCCTTGCTTCTCGCCTGACAGGGCGATTGCGCGCTTGAAGATCTCGGCCGCGTAGATCCGCTGTCGCGGCGTGCTCGTCGTGAGCGGGGAGCAGTACGTCAGCCCGAAGGCTATGGCAATGAGGGCGATGAGAGTCACTGGTCACCTCCTCCGCAAGACGGGTTGACCATGAGGATTGAGTTGCGCCCGTGAGGGCTCGGTCCTACGCTGAACGACATGAAGACGAGATGCCCGCTTCCACCGCTCGACACACGCTTCGATGTCCTTGGCGGCAAACAGCAGTCGGCGATGAGGGCTCGCGACCGGTGCCGGCACGTCCGCGCCGCAACGGCGAAGGCGGAAGTACGTCGTCTCGCTGATACCGAGCATCCGGCAGACGGTACGAAGTGGAACAAG
>JAQTVL010000680.1 GCA_028706835.1 Phycisphaerae bacterium
ATGCCGTACATTCCCGTCTGCCGCGGGCCGACCGTGTTGAAGAACCGGCAGATCACGACGGGCAGCTCGTTCTCCTCGTAGTAGGCCAGGCCCAGGAATTCGTCGATCGCCTTGGAGCAGGCGTAGCTCCAGCGGGAAAATCGCGTGCAGCCGTAGACGACGTCGTCGTCCTCGCGGAACGGCACGTTCTCGCTCTTGCCGTACACCTCGCTGGTCGAGGCGATCAGCACCGGCGTGCGGAACTTGTTGGCCAGGTTCAGCACCACCTCGCTGCCGTGAATGTTCGTCTCGATCGTGTGCACCGGCTGGTCGACGATGAGCTGCACGCCCACCGCGGCCGCCAGGTGATAGATCATGTCGGCGCGCTCGGCCAGCACGGTCATCACCTGCTCGTTGCGGACGGAGTCGTGGACGAAGCGGAATTTCGGCTGGCCGAGGCACTGGCGGATGTTGTCCAGGCTGCCGGTGGACAGGTCGTCAATGACGGTGACCTGTTCGCCGCGGGCGAGCAGGACGTCCGACAGGTGCGAGCCGATGAACCCGGCCCCGCCGGTGATGAGCACGTGCATGGCAATCTCCTTCGTTCGTGGGCGGATGCAGTGTAGCGAGTGACGGGCGGCGGTGGAAGTGCCGAATGCCGCACGCGGCACTTCTTCCAGTTCGGCCCTTGGCACTCGGCGGGCGGCATCTATAATGCACGTTCAGTTCAGGGCAATGTCCCGCCGTCGTCCGGCGGTCCCATCGGAAGGAGCGACCCATGGCCACCGTGCAGAAATGTCAGGCGTGCGGAGCGAGCGTCTATCCCGAGCACATCGACGAAGGGCGGGCGGGACGGTGGGGCGGGCAGATGCTCTGTCCGATCTGCTACGCGGAGAAGCGTGGCCTAAAACCCGCGGAGCCCGCGCCGCAGGCGGCGCCGGTGGCCACGGCTGCGCCGTCGGAGCAGCCGACGGGTGACGAGCCGATCTCCCTGGTCGATGCGTCCGGCGAGGCCGGCGAATCGAAGATACAGGCCATGGGGGCGACCCGGATCACGCGCCAGCGAACGAAGTTCAAACGCCCCACGACCGTCACCGGGCACGGCGCGACCCGCGTCCGCACGTTCCACGCCAAGATTCAGGCCGAGCCCATCGAGTTCATGGACACCGCCATCAACGACTGGCTGGACGAGAACCCGGACATCGAGGTGAAGTTCGTAACGTCGTCCATCGGCACGATGGCCGGCAAGTTCCCCGAGCCGAACATCATCCTGAACATCTGGTACTGATCCCAGATTACGTTTCTTCCGCCGGCTTCAGCGGCAGTGCCAGTGTGAACGTCGAGCCCTCGCCGAGCTTGCTCACCAGCGACACCCGGCCGCCGAGCATGACGGCCAGCTCCCTGCTGATCGACAGCCCCAGCCCCGTGCCGCCGTGCTCGCGGGTGGCCGGGCTGTCGAGCTGGTGGAACTTCTCGAAGATGCTCTCCTGGTCCTCCGGGGGGATGCCCGGGCCGGTGTCGGCCACGGAGACGACCACGTCGTCCCCTTGCCGCACGGCGTTCACCGTTACCGAGCCGCGCGGCGGCGTGAACTTCACCGCGTTGGAAAACAGGTTGTAGAGAATCTGTTGGAACTTTCCGCCGTCGGTCTCGACCAGCGGCAGTTCCGGGTCCACAATCACCGTCAGTTGCAGGTTCTTCTTGTCCGCCGCAGGCCTCATGAAGCTTACCACCGCCTCCACCAGGTCGCGGACCACCACCTTCTCGATCCGCACAACCATCTTGCCGGCCTCGATCTTCGACAGGTCCAGCAGATCGTTAATCAGCTCCAGCAGCATCCGCCCGCTGGTCAGGATGTTGTCCGCGTACCGGGCGGCCTTGCCGGCCTGCTGGTCCTGGGGCTGGCTCGCCAGCGTCTCGGTCATCTGGTCGCGCAGCACCTCGGCGAACCCGATGATGCTGTTCAGCGGCGTGCGAAGCTCGTGGCTGACACGGGCCAGGAATTCGCTCTTCAGTTTGTTGCTCTCGAACAGGGCGATGTTCGCCCGGCCGAGCTCCTCCATCTTCGTGTTCAGCGACTCGTTGATCTGCCGCATCTGCTGCTGGCTGACCTGGAGCCGTTCGAGCATGGAGTTGAACGCCTTGGCCAGCCGCTCGAATTCGTCGCCGGTGCGGATGGTCGACCGCACCGACAGGTCGCCTTCGCCAATGTGGTCCGCCAGCCGGCGCAGCCTTCGCACCGGAGAGAGCACCAGGCTCTTCATGATCACGTAGAACACGATCACCGCGAGGATGACCGCGATGATGCCGGCCCCCATCACGACGGCCATGTTCACCGAATACCGCCCCCACAACAGCGGCTCGGTGGTGGGCATCTGCACGTAGATCGCCCCGACCAGGTCCTTGCCCTCGAACTGCTTGGCCGACGCGTTCATCGCGTGGCACTGTGTGCAGTTCTTGGTCATCCGCAGCGCCCGGACGTACTCGAGCACCCGCTGCTCCTCCGCGCCCGGCCGGCCGGTCAGCCTGCGGTCGGTGTACTGGTAGAACTCCTGGGCGTCCTTGAACGTCTTGAAGTTGGCGACGGCCTTCTTGACGAACCTCGGAACGTTCCGGTCGTCCGACGGGGGCAGGGGGGCATAGAACTCGGTGTAGGGCCACTGCTGCTCGGCTGGGCGAAGCTTGTT
>JAQTVL010000103.1 GCA_028706835.1 Phycisphaerae bacterium
GTTTGGCCATGGCCATGCGCCCTATGATGCGCAGGCGAGGGGGAGGGCGCAAGTATTTTATATATAATACTTTACGAAGAAGTATTCCATCTTCCGTCCAGCAAACCGCGTGCCGAACAGGATTGGGGCAGACGCCGTTTCCGGACCCAAACCGCGATCAAACACTGGGTTCTGACCTTTCTTCCAATCCCTCCCGGAAGCCGGATGAAATCTACGACCTGGTCGAGGCCTGTTCGCCGGGCCCGTACCTCGAACTGTTCGCCAGATTCCAGCGACCGGGGTGGGAACAGTGGGGCAACGAAGATGTCGAGGAGAACTCCGCGATCGGGGTCGCGCGCCGAAAAGGCCACGTTGACCCTCAACTCCGATTCCTGGAGAGTCCGCGGGGATATGGCACCTGAGGTCGCCAGTCACGCTGGCCGCCAGGAACCGTGCCCTTCCCCGCGGGCGCGGCCCGCTTTGGAGTGCGTGGGACGAAGGCCCCGCTTTCCGCCCTCTGCCTCTCAGTCGATCTTCACCCGCACATCCTCGAACTTGCGGAACCCCTCATCGAACGTGGCCACCGGCGTATCGCCGGCGGCCGCCGCCGCGGCGATCAGGCAGTCCACGAAATGACAGCGGGTCCGGGCATACCGGCCGAGGGCGTCCACCGCCGCCGGTTGGTCGCGGATTTCCACGCCGGGGCTGGTAATCAGGCCGGTCAGCGCCGCCGCAATCGCCCCGCGCGGGTGGCCGTAGAACGAGTCCAGCACGAACACGCACTCCGCCAGCACCGAGGGGAGCACCTCCAGCACGACGTCGCCCCGGTCGCAGGCGGCGAACAGCCGCCCCCGGCTGTGGAATCGGCCGCGCCCCCGAGCCACCGATGTCACGTTCTGGGGTAGATTGCCCGTGTGGCGCGCCGGCTCATCGAACCGAGCGCCGCCGACGGATCAACCGGCCGGCGGCCACCCCGATGCCTCCAATCGCCAGGAACGCCATCGTCGCCGGTTCGGGCGTCGGGTTGGCGACGTAGGCGATTTGCGGGCGTTGCGAGCCAGTGCTCCATTCGTGGGAATACCACGTGCCGGCGTTGTTATACGCGCCTGCTGTGGAAGGCGCGGACAGCGCAAATGTGATGAAATCGTTCTGTGCCGCAAACCGGCTGTCGAACGACGCGTTCAGGGCCAGAGCCCAGTTGACGAACGCAGCGACGTCATAGGTGACCGTATTCGAGGCCGAATTGACTGCGCCGATGACAACGGTCTTGGTGCTGTCGAAGTTGCCACTGCTCCCGGCGGTCCCAGCCGTAAGATTTCCCGGAGCGGTGTTCCATGTGATGCCCGTCTCCGTCCAACTGTTATCCGTACCGGTGACAGCCACCAGCCTGACCAAATGGCCCGACGTACCGCCCATCAGCGTCAATGTGGCGGAGGCAACGCCTTGCGAGGGCACCGACGACAAATCAAACTTGAGGTAGGCCTTGGCCGTGTACGGGTCGGTGCCATTCCCGCTGGTGTCACGCGTCCCAATACGCATGGTAGTGCTGGTGCCGCTCCCGACTGGATCGGGGGTTGTGTTTTTGGTTGCGTTCACGCCCGCAAGCACTTGTGAGTCGGCGACTGAGTAGAGAAGGTCCGCCTGCACTGTCCCTGTCCCCAGCACAAGAAGCCCCACCACCGCAGTAGCCGTGATCATTGTACGCGTCATTTCCAATCTCCATTTCGTGTGTAGCACGCGTTAGCCGAACGTCTAACTAGCAAACGACGTGCCAAAGAGGCCGTCCGACCGGCAATGAGAGGTGTTGGAGGGTCGTAAGATATTTCCTGGACGATAGTTCGATCTGCAATTGAATTCCAGTGATGAATCGAATCGCAGCGGTTCGAATGTGCTGAAATGTGGTTTCTATGAAACAAATACAATCAGTTAAAACTCGTTTTGTTCTTAATGTGTTGTAGAATACAGTGGTTACAGTATGTAGCAGACTCAACACCTTCATCCATTCGGAGCCGCAGGTGTCGTCCGCGCCCAACAACCCGCCGATTCGAGGGTATCGGACTCGGCTGGTTTACCGCGAATTGCTCGACCGCATCCGACGCTCACATCTGCCGGGCGACCGGCTGCACCGGCAGGTGGATCTGGCCCGGGAGTTCGGCTGCTCTGTGCACATCGTGCAGCGGGCGCTGGCGGCACTGGTCGACCAGGGCTGGGTGACGCGGTCCAAGCGAAGCGGGACATTTGTGGCCCGAGGCCAGCCAACCAGCCGGACGGTCGGGTTGCTCTGCGACTTCTCCCCTGGCGCGTTCCTCTACACGCCGATGTATCGGGAGATTCTTTGCGGAATATCGGTTCGGCTGATGCAGGATGGCGTGGCCTTGCGGATGATGCGATCCGAACCCGAAGAAGGCGCCTGGCTGATGGACCGCCGGTTGGCCTCGGCAGACCTGTCAGAACTGGCAGGCCTGATCGTCGTTCACGCCGGCGCCGCTCGTACGCCCAAGCCGCTGGCGGCCGTCGGGCGCTCGATGCCGGTCGTGCTGCTGGAGGCACAGGAGCCGATCGCCAACTGCTCGACCGTGAACCCGGACCACGTCGGCGGGACGCAGGCAGCCATTCGACACCTGTGGGAGCTGGGCCACCGCCGAATCGGGTTCTCGGGCAGCTACTATGTTCGCGGACTCCACGATCACCGCGAGCCGCGGTACGACGCCTATATCAGCGAGATGCGAGACCGGGGCATCGATCCGCCTCGCGAGTGGATATTGCCGGCGTGGACCTATCACGAGTGGAAACATGTCGCCGAGCGATTCCTCTCGACCGCGCCGACCAACCGGCCAACGGCCTTGCTTGTACGCCACGCCACCTGGCTGATTCTGCACGAACTGGAAGCGGGCGGGGTCCGAATTGGCATCGACCTGTCGGCTGTCGCCTTGGAGCGACTGAGCGGTTGGAGCGACTGGTTGACCGGAAACCGCAACTTGGCTGCATTCCCGGGCGCCGCCACCTTGCCGATCGACAAGATCTTCGACGAGTTCGATTCGATCGGAAGGCGAATGGCCTCATTGACGCCGACCACCGCCCGCACCGACATGCTGGCCATGGGCCAAGCGGCCGCGGAAGAAGTTCTCCGCCGCTGGTCAGATGTGACCAGCCGGCATCGTGATATCACCACTCCGGTCCAGTTTCGCATTGGTAATACAACCTGTCGTCCTTCCGAGACCGATCCGTTCTTCCGGCAAGGCGGCTGATTTCGACCAGGGAAGTTCCTCCTGACGCCATCCGCAGTCCACTATTCCGCTTCGCCGCCGCCGCGATTACAATCTGACGCATGGCTGGCTCACCGCAGGAAAACTTGCCCCGGCTGTCCGTCGTTGTGCCGACCTATCACGAGGCGGCGAACGTCGCGGAACTGGCGGATCGGCTGTTCAAGGCGATCGCCACCAGGCCGGAACTTGGCCAGGCGGAGCTGATCCTCGTCGACGACAACAGCAACGACGGCATCGACCGCGTCGTGGCCGACGGCCCCTATCGCGACCGGACGAAACTGATCGTCCGCACCGACGAGCGAGGCTTGGCGTCGGCTGTGCTGCGGGGGCTAGCCGAGGCACGCGGCGAGGTCCTGGTCGTCATGGACGCCGACCTGTCGCACCCGCCGGAGGCTGTGCCCGACCTGGTCGCGCCGATACTGGCGGGCAAGGCCGACATGGTCGTCGGCTCGCGCTACGCCCCCGGCGGCAGCACCGACACCGAGTGGAGCTGGTTCCGCCGGGTGAACAGCCGGGTCGCGACCTGGCTGGCCCGGCCTTTCGCCGCGATCCACGACCCGATGAGCGGGTTCTTCGCGTTGCCGGCGCCGCTGCTGCGGTCCGCGGGGTTCCTCAACCCCACCGGCTACAAGATCGCCCTGGAACTGATGGTCAAGTGCCGCTGCCGGCACGTGGCCGAGGTGCCCATCCACTTTGCCGACCGCCAGCGCGGCCAGAGCAAGCTGACCATGGGCGAGCAGGTCCGCTACGTCGAGCACCTCAGCCGGCTCTACGATTTCCGCTGGCCGCACATCGTCCCGGTGCTCAAGTTCCTGATCGTCACCGCGTTGGGCCTGCTGGGCGCGGGGGCGTGGTTCCTGCTGGCGGCGATGGTCGCCGGCGGGCGGGTCGGCTGGGCGTGGTGGGCGACCGCGTATTGGCCCGCGATCGCAATCAACCTGCTGGCCTACTGGCGATACATCAAGCAGATGAAGGGGTTGGTGCCGATCCGCCGGCCTGTCTTCGATTTCGTCGCGATCTCCGGCTACGAATGGCTGACATTCCTGGTGGCGGGCGCGGGCATCGATCTGTGGCTGGGCTCGGGCTTGACCGAGGCACGGTCGCTGGGTTCGGGATGGTTGTGGCCTCCGTTCTTCGCGGCGTTCTTCACGCGGTTCCTGCTTCGCAAGCTGGCCCGGCACGACATCCGAGGCCTGCCCGCCCGGCAGGCGGAGGCGCCGGTTCCATGAGTTCGCCCTCCCCCTGCCCCTTGTGCGATAGCACCCCCGAGCGGATGTTCCCGCAGGCGCACGACTGGCTGGTCCGCTGCCCGCGGTGCCGCCTCGGCTTTGCGGACCCGCAACCCACCGACGCCCAACTCGCGGAAATCTACAGCGCCGAATACTACTCGCAGTTCGGCTATCAGCAGGGCGCGGCCGACGCCGCGCTCGCCCGCATCAAGCGGGCCACCTACGGCCGGTTCCTCCGGTCGGCTGAGAAGTTCACCGGCAAACCCGCGCCGGGCCGGCCCCGCCGGCTGCTCGAAGTCGGCTGCGGGCTCGGCTACTCGCTGCTGGCCGGAGAGGCCCGCGGCTGGGAGGTGGCCGGGCTTGAGCCGCACGCGATGGCAGGGGCCGGCCTGCCCGCGCACCTGGCGGCGAAGATGGTTCGCGGCACGCTCGACAGTTACCGCCCGCCCGAGCCGCTGGACCTGGTCAGCCTGATCGACGTGATCGAGCACGTCCGCGATCCGCTGGCGACGATCCGCCAGGCGGCTGACCTGCTCCGCCCCGGCGGCGTGCTGATGCTGGCGACCAACGACGTGACCAGCCGATCGGCCCGGCGGCTCGGGCCGCGATGGGTTCACTTCCACCGCGCCCACCTGTGGTATTTTTCGCCGGCGACGCTGACGCGGGCGGTGGAAAAGGCCGGCCTGACGCCGCTGGGCGTGCGCACCGCCTGGCGGGTCTACAATCTCCAGTACGTCGCGTCGATCCTGGCGACGGGGGCGAACTTCCCGCTGGCACGGATGATGGCGAGACTATCGCTGAAGCTGACGCCGCGATTCCTCCGCCTGATGAGCTGGCCGCCGCTGCCGGAGGGAATGGTTGTTCTGGCCCGGCGCGAAGGGTGACGCAACTGCTATCTGGCTTGGAGAGTCGCGGGTATACTGTCTGGCTAGTGTAGCGTCCAGGTTGAATTGATGGGTGCCATGCCTGCGTCTTTTTGCAGGCATGTCTTGCCCGCGCGGGCATGGCTGGCCCGCCGTCCAAAACAGCCGGACGGCGTTCCAGCCATGGCACCCCTCAAATCGCGAGTAACGGAGCACCAGTACGTTGTTGTGAACCCGATGGAGCTAACCGCAGGATCCGCCGCTCGGCGCCCTTACGTCGATGTCTTCCGCGGATGATGATTTCGTTGCAGTGCCCGGCCAGGCTTCGGCTGCGCCCGTGGCCGGGGTGGACCCGACCATCGGCCTGGCGGCCCGGCTGACGCCGTCGACCATCCACTGGTCGGTGCTCGGGTTGGCGCTGCCGGCGCTGCTGGACCAGGCCCTCCAGACGCTGCTACTGCTATCGGACATGTACCTGGCTGGGCACCTGGAGCACGGCAAGGACATGCTGGCGGCGGTGGGCATGGCTGGGCAGTTGATGATGGTCATCAGCGTGCTGTTCACGGCGATCGGCGTGGGGGCGATGGCGCTGGTGGCGCGGTCCATCGGCGCGGGCGACCAGGAGCACGCCAACAGCATCGCGCGGCAGGCGATGCTGCTCGGCGTGGCAGTCGGCACGGCCACCGCGGCGGCGATGGTGACGATGGCCCCGTGGGTGTTCCACGCCCTGGGGCTGCGCGGCGACACGCTGGCGGCGGCCACGACGTTCTGCCGAATCTTCATGCCGGGTCTGTGCGTCGGGGCGCTGATGAGCATGGGCGGCGCCTGCCTCCGCGGCGCCGGCGACACGCGCGGCGCGTTGATGGCGGCGGGCCTGGCCAACATCGTCAACATCGCCGTCGCCTGGACGCTGGTGCATGGCTGGATGGTGCTGCCCGTGATCGATTCGCACGGATTCGGCGGCTGGCGGCACATGGCGCCGATGGGGCTGCGCGGCATCGCGATCGGCACACTGTCGGCCTACGTGGTCGGCGGGCTGTTCATGCTGCACCTGGTGCGGACCGGGCGGCGGGGCATCCGGGTGCGGTTCCGGCCGCTGGATTTTCAGGCGGACCTGATCGGGCGGATCATCCGGATCGGCGCGTTCGCGGGGATGGAGAGCTTCATCTTCGCGTGCGCGTCGACGGCGATCGCGGCGATCGTGAACCATCCGCCGCTGGGCACGGCCGACTATTCCGCGTTCGTGCTGACCGTTCGGGTCGAGGCGATCAGCTACCTTCCCGGCTTTGCGTTCGGCATTGCCGGCGGGGCGCTCGTCGGGCAAAGCCTTGGGGCCGGCCTTCCGAGGCAGGCGGGCCATTGCGGCTGGTGGGCCTACGCCTGGGGCGGCCTGGTGATGGGCCTTGTCGGCGTGGTGTTCGTCCTATGGCCGGAGCGGCTGATCCATCTGTTCCTGGACTCGGCTGACTCTGCTGAGGTCGCGGCCAAGGCGGTGCACATGCTGCGAATCTGCGGCTACGTCCAGCCGTTCCTCGCGATGATCATGGTGTTCTCCGGCTGCCTGAAGGGCGCCGGCGACACGCGGTATCCGTTTGCGATCACGCTGGTGGGCGTGTTGCTCCTGCGTATCCCCGGCACGATCCTGGCGGCCAGGGCGTTCCGCCTGGGCATCGTCGGCGTGTGGCTGGTGATGATGTCCGACCTGACGCTCCGCGGCTTGGCGGTCGCGCTGCGGTTCCTCCACGGCGGGTGGAAGAAAGTCCGCGTCTGACAGCCAACAAAACCGTTGCCCGCCCCGACGCCTTCGACTAGATTTGTTCGCGGACCCAGGCCCACTTCAATTCGCACGGAGGAAGCAACATGCCGCTTTTACCTTTACCTTTGCCCCAACCCGTTCTCGCCGGCGCGTTTCTCAGAGTCATGACCGACCTGGGCTATGCCATCGTCTACGCCGTTGTCGGCGGGATCGTCGGCATCGCCCTGGTGCTGCTGGCGTCGTGGTTCCTGCCGGCGCTCATCAACCGGCTGACGCCCAATCTGGACGAGGAGAAGGAAATCGCCCGCGGCAACGACGCGGTCGCCCAGTATTTCGGGCGGGTCGTCGCGGCCGCCATCCTCGGCGTGAGCATCGTCGTCGCCGCCGCCGTGGTCGCCGGCGTGCTGGCCGCTCTCTATTGATCGCGCCATCGCCCCGACGGCTGTGAATCACCTTCGCAAGGACGCTGCCATGAGCAGACGCTTCTTATCCCCGTTTGCCCTCGCCCTGACGCTGCTGCTCGTCTTGCCCGCGAGCCTTTTCGCCCGCGGCGGCGGCGGGTGCATCGAGCAGGGCACGCTCATCGACACACCGGCTGGGCCGGTGGCCGTCGAACGCCTCGCCCCCGGCGACCACGTGACCGGCCTGCACGGCCAAGCCGTGGTGCAAGCGTGCATGAGGGTTCAGCCGGCGGAGTTCGTCGAGATCGCCGCAGCCGGGCTGACGCTGCGCCTGACAGCGGAGCACCCGCTGATGGTCGCCCCCGGCGTGTTCCTGCGGGCGGACGCGATCCAAGCCGGCCAGCAACTTCGACTGGGCAACGACGCCGCGACGGTCGCAAGCGTTCGCCGCGTGCAGACCGGCAGAGCTGCCTACAACCTGCTGGTCAGCCCCGGCGGCGTCTACTTCGCCAACGGCATCGCGGTCCATAACAAGGGCTGCTTCCTGCCGGACACGCCGGTGCTTCGCGCCGATGGCCTGCCGGTCGCGATCCGCGATGTCCGCGTCGGCGATGAATTGAAGGCGTTCGAGCCCGACGGCGCGATCGTGGCCGCGAAGGTCCGGGCCGTGCTCACCGCCGAGGTCGAGCGCTACGCCGTCGTCACGACGGCGGGGCGCGTGCTCCGCGTCACGCCGGACCACCCGTTCTACGTGGGCTCGGGCCGGTTCCAGACGCTCGAATCGCTGCGGGTCGGCGATCGCGTGTTCGCCTTCGACGGGGCCGCCCTGTCGCCCCAGCCGATCACGGCCATCGAGATCGTCGCCGGGCACGTCACGGTCTACAACCTGCAGACGGACCGCCCGCACACGTTCTTCGCCGACGGGATCGCTGTCCACAACAAGGGCGGCGGCGGATGCTTCCCCGCAGGCACCGCCGTGCGGACGCCAAGCGGCGCCGTCGCGATCGAGACGCTCAAGCCCGGCGACGCAATCGCAGCCATCAACGCCGCCGGCGAACTGGTCGAGTCGCGCGTCCGCGCGACGCATCGCACCGCCTCGCCGCTGCTGACGCTGACGACGACGCTCGGCCGGCTGCGCACGACCGAGGAGCACCCGCTGCGCATGGCGAGCGGCCAGTTCCGCCTGGCTGGCGAGTTGGTGGTTGGCGACGAGATTTCCTGCTGGCACGCCGGCCGGTTGGCGGCGGCGCGGATCACGGCCCGCGAGCTTGGCGCGGAAGCTGTGCCGGTCTTCAACCTGGAGGCCGACGCTCCGCACACCTTCTTCGCCGACGACTTCGTGGTTCACAACAAGGGCGGCGGGGGCGGCGGAGGCTTCCGCAGCAGCGGCGGCAGTTATCACAGTTACGGCGGGTCCCGCAGCGGGTCGTCGACCAGCCAGCCGGCCTTCTTCGATTCCTGGTGCTGCTCGACGCCGGTGGTCATTCTGTTCATCTTTGTGCTGTTCATTCTGAAGGCTGCCATCTTCGGCAGCAGTACGAGCAAGAAAGACGCGGACCTCGACTTCTGCCACTCGCGATCGGCTATCGCACGGAAGGGGAACAAGACCGTCAAACTGATCGAGTTCATCGCCCGGCAGGACTCCGCGATGCAGCCGGGCACGCTGGTCGGCGTTGCGACCGGGACGTTCCTCAAGCTTCAGCAGTGCTGGCAGGCGCGCGACGACTACTCGCCCATGCAGCCGCTGATGATGCCCGACCTCTACCGCGATCATCTGAACCAGTTGGCCGGGCTGCGGAAGGACCACGAGTTCGACATCATCGAGGGGTTGGAGGTCAAGGCCGTCGACCTGGTGAATGTGCGCTACACGGAGAAGCCGGACGAGCGTGAGTTCACCGCGCTGATCACCGCCCGGGCGAGGGACTACTACGTCGACGACCGCAACCCGAGCCAGAAGATTCGCGGCGACGACGCGCCCGCGACGTTCCAGGAGTTCTGGACGTTCCAGCGGCAGGGCGACGCCTGGCTGCTGCGCGAGGTCGAGCAGACCCGCGAGTCCGACAAGCTGAAGGAGGAGAACTTCTTCGAGCAGTTCACCGACAAGGGCCTTGGAGAAGTCTACGGCGAAACGAAGTCCGCCGGCGGGCCGAGCGGCACGTGGCTCGAAGCGGACGTCTCCGCCAAGGTCGACAAGATCACGCGGATGCTGAACTTCCTGGTGCGGACCGACACGATGTGGGACCGCCAGGCGATGCTGACCCGCATCCGCCAGGTGTTCCTCGACGTGATGCTCGCCCAGGAGCGAGGCGACCCGGCGGCTGTGCCAGCCGACGCACTATTCCCCGACATCGCCGAAAGCCTGCGGGCCGAGCTGGCTCGCCGCCAGGGGGCCGGCGTCACCGTCGAGTATCGCAACCTGTGCGTTCGCAAGGTCGAGCTGGTGCTGATCCGCAACATGGCCCGGAACGGCGAGGACGAGCTCACCACGCGGATCAGCGCCCACGCCCAGAAGATCATCCACAAGGCCGGCGACGTCATCCACGCCGACGAGTTCGTCACGCCGTTCGAGGACTACTGGGTGTTCTCCCGGCTGGACGGCCAATGGAAACTGAAGGAACTGCTGCCGCCGGCTGGGGGCAAGAAGCGAGTGGCGGCGGAGAACGTCGACGCGGAGACAAGCCCGGAGATGGTGCAGTGGTACTACAAGCACACGCGATCGACGCTGTGAAAGAAGAGACTATCGTCGAGTAGAGAAGAGGCGCAGTGATGGGTAGAGCAATGGCTTCCAGCGTATCCGCTTTTTCAAGCTTCGTGGCAAATGGCCATCCGCTCGTGCATCCTGTTTCCTCGTCCCTCTCTGAAATTCCGTACGGCGGGTT
>JAQTVL010000681.1 GCA_028706835.1 Phycisphaerae bacterium
CGTTCCCCCCGAGCAGACGGTCCCCCACATGGGCTGGAACCGGGTGGAGTTGCCGGAAGACATGGACCTGTTTGCGGGCCTGGGACCGGCGAAGCACTTCTACTTCGCCCACTCGTACTATGCCCAGGTCACTGACGGGCAGGCCAGGACCGCCCTGGTGGACTACGGGTCGCCGCTGACCGCCTCGGTACAAAAAGGCAACATCTACGGCGTACAGTTCCACCCGGAGAAGAGCAGCAACCAGGGACTGCAAGTGCTGAAGAACTTTTATGCGTTGTGCGTGAAGCGTGAAGCGTGAAGCGTCGGAAAGACACGCTTCACGTGGCCCGCTTTACGAGGTGCGATCCATGCTGACAAAACGAATCATTCCATGCCTGGATGTAAAGGATAACCGCGTCGTCAAAGGCGTGAACTTCCTGAACCTGCGCGATGCAGGGGACCCGGTGGAGTTGGGCGCCCGATACAGTGACAGCGGCGCCGATGAGCTGGTCTTCCTCGACATCACAGCGACGATCCGCTCTCGCAAGACCATCGTGGACATGGTCCGGCGGGTGGCCGAAAACGTGTTCATCCCCTTCACCGTCGGCGGCGGCGTCCAGACCGTCCATCAGATCGACGAGCTGCTGCGCAGCGGCGCGGAGAAGGTCTCGGTCAACACGGCCGCGGTACAGAATCCAAAGTTAATCTCAGAGGCTGCCAAGCGATTCGGGAACCAGTGTGTGGTTCTCGCGATCGACGCCCGGCGCTCCAAGACCCATCCCGGCCACTGGCAGGTCTGCGTCAAAGCGGGCTCGGAGCCCACGGACGTCGACGTCGTCAAATGGGCGGGGCGGGGCGAGGAGTTGGGCGCCGGCGAAATCCTGCTGACCAGCATGGACGCCGACGGCACGCTGGCCGGCTACGACAACGAACTGAACAAGGCGGTTTCCGACGCGGTGAACATCCCGGTGATCGCCTCCGGCGGCGCCGGCACGCTCGACCACCTCTACGAGGCCATCGTCGAGGGCGGCGCCGACGCGGTGCTCATGGCCTCGATCACCCACTTCGGCGACCACACGATCACGCAGATAAAGGAATACCTCCGCGACCGAGGCCTGCCCATGAACCTGTAAGGTTTTTGGCTCATCCGGTTCTTGCGTACTTGCCTTTGCCGTGGGGGCTTTGCCCCCCGCCCCCCGGCATTTGCCGCTTTGGGCCAATGGCATGAGAGGCAAAGCAACAACGCGTGGTACGCCGTCCACGCTAATTGGGTGGGCGGAGTCGCCCCCGCGTGGCGAGGGCGTCCCACCCTTGCGCCCGTGGTCCTGCGAGGGCAAAGAGCAAGGGCAAGATGCCCTCGCCACGAACCACGCCCCCAGTCAAAGGTAGTCGCTGTAGCACGCACCATTGCCCCCCCGCAGACGCGAAAGTCGGTGCGTAGTACGCGCCCTACAGGGCTGTTTCCATGCTGCTGGCGCAAAGCGAAAAATGCCAGAGGCCCGGGGACGGCGTCCCCGGTCGCAGGGCACTGTCGGGCCGCGGAAGTGCACAAACACTGGATGAGCCACATAACCGCCTTGAAATTCCTCACCACCCGCTTGATCTTCCCGGTCGGCCAGGCTACCATTGCGCGTGCCAACTGGAGAGAATCACATGGCGATGGCGCAAGAGGAGTCCAGAATGAAGAACAATATAATTTTGTTCCTGGGTGTGACGTTGCTTCTGCAGAGCACCTGCATTCTCATAGGCCGTGAGGCGAAAGAGGACTTGAAAGCGATTGTAGAGGATACGGGCAACAAGGCTGAGCAGTGCTTCCTGTCCGGCAATGTAGATGCCATGCTGCAATACTACTGCGACGACGCCATATCGATGCCCAATCTTCACCCCATGGTAAGAGGAAAGGCGGACTTGAAACGCAAGACCGAGGCGATTCTCGCGTCAGGCTTGAAATTTGCATCCCTTGAATCGACGACCCTCGACGTGCAGGGCAGCGGCGACCTGGACTACGAGGTCGGGACGTTTCGTCAGGCCATTCTCATACCAGGCGTGAAACTACCGTTGGAGCAGAAGGGCAAGTACGTCAACATATGGCGACGACAACCCAGCGGGAAACTCGCAATCGCCGTCGAGAGCTATAATAGCGAAACAGATCCCAATGCCAAGAAGACAGATCCATCGACCGCGACTGGCCGATGAGTCTGCAACCGGCTCATCGAGTTCTTGTGTACTCGCCTTTGCCGTGGGGGCTCCGCCCTCGTTGTTCTACATATCTCTGGCGGGCGTGTGAGGGAGATTTTCCGCTCTGGCCAACAGCATGATGCCGGCAGAGCCCAGTTCGCCGGGTAGGTCGATCCTGTTGTCCCGGCAAAGTCTCCACTTTGTCTATCATGCTGCTGGCCCAAAGCGCAAAACCTCGGGGGTCTGGGGGCAGCGCCCCCGGTTGTGGGGCACTGTCGGGCCCCCGAAGTCCGCGAAAACCGGATGCCAGGTGAAGTTGCCCTGCAATTCCGACCTACCCACTTGACCTGCCCAGTCGGCCAGACTATAATCGCCGATGCCAATTGGAGAGAATCGCATGGCGATGGCGCAAGACATGGACAACTGGCGGAAAGGACCTGTGACTGAGGCGACCTCGCGGCACCCGGTAGTGGGCATCGGCGGACCAAAGCTGCCGGACT
>JAQTVL010000682.1:0-1414 GCA_028706835.1 Phycisphaerae bacterium
GGTATGTAGTGAACGAGTTGGCGGAGTTCCGGTTCGACGGCGTCCTGCTCGTCGGACATCCGGGCAAGCTGGCCAAACTCGCCGCCGGCGACTGGGACACGCACTCGTCCCGATCGGCCAGCCCGACGATCGTCGTCGCGGCGATCTTTCGGGAATCGCTCAGGCGTGAGATGCCGGCGAGCCCAACGGTCGAAGGCGTATTCGCGTCGCTGCCGGTGGAGGATCGCCCGCGACTCGGCAGCGCTCTGGCGGCGCGAATTACCGCGGCAGTTGCGGGACGGATGAAAGGGCCCTGCCCCATCGCAACGTACCTGGTGAACATGGCTGGCCAGTGCGTGGGTACACACGGAGACCTGTCACCATGGCAGTGACGGACGCGAAGATTCTGATCGTTGGCTGCGGGCCTGGCTCGCCGGCGTTCGTCAGCCCGGCAGCACGCGAGGCGGTGGCCGCCGCCGATGTGCTGGTCGGGGCCGCCAGGTTGCTCGCCCTGTTCGCCGACGACGGCCGGCCCCGCGTGGTGGCTGACGGCCGCGTGGAGGCTGTCCTCGACGAAGCAGCCACGTTCGTGCAGGCAGGGCGAACGGTCGCGCTGCTGGTCAGCGGCGACCCGGGGCTGTTCAGTCTGGCCCGCAGCGCAATTAAGCGATTCAGCCGGGCCGCCTGCCGCATCGTGCCGGCTGTCAGTTCAGTTCAGGTCGCGTTCGCAAGGCTCGGACTGGAGTGGGTGGATGCGAAGATCATCAGCGCCCACGGCCGGACGCCGGCGACCACGATCGGCGAACTCGCAGCCAACGACAAGATTGCGATCCTGGCGGGCACGGCTGGCGCAATCGCGTGGTGCGCCCAGGCAGCCGCGGCAATGGCGGCGACCCACGCAGCGTTCCTGCTGGAGAACCTGACGCTGGCTGACGAGCGGGTCCGCGAGCTTACCCCGGGCGAACTGGCAAACACGACGGCGGCGGCGCTGAGCATCGTGCTGCTCGTTCGGAAAGAGTTGATGGCATGAAGAACGGAACACTTTACGGCATCGGCGTGGGCGCGGGCGACCCGGAATGGCTGACGGTGAAGGCCGCCCGGCTGCTCGGGGCGACCCGGCACATCTGCGTGCCGCGGTCGCGCGTGGCGGCGGAGAGCGTGGCGCTGGACATTGCCCGCCGTCACCTGCGGGCCGACGCGGTGATCCACGAGATCACGTTCCCGATGACCTCCGACGCCGCGGTGCTTCGGCAAAGCTGGCACGCGGCGGCCGAGCAGGTAAACGCGATACTGGCCGGCGGCGAGGATTGCTGTTTCCTGACGCTCGGGGACGCGATGCTGTATTCGACGTGGATCTACCTGCTGCGCGAGCTGCGGGCGATCGACGCGAACGCGAGCGTCGAGATCGTGCCGGGCATTACGGCGTTCAGCGCCG
>JAQTVL010000682.1:1424-2656 GCA_028706835.1 Phycisphaerae bacterium
CGCCGCAGCGGCACTCACGGAATTCCCGATCGGCGAAGGCAAGGGGCTGGTGACGATCGTGCCGGGGTCGGACGACTTCTCGCAATTCACCGCGGCGCTCGATCGCGGGGGCACGGTGGTGCTGATGAAGGTCGGCAAGCGATTGGCCCGGGTGTTGGATGAGCTCGACGCGCGCGGGCTGCTCAGCCGCGCGGTGTTCGTGTCGCACGCGGGCCTGCCGGGGCAACGCGTCGAGACGGATTTGAGCAAGCTCCGGGGCGCGGCGGAGGAGGTCGGATACCTTTCGATCCTGCTGGTGCAGGCGGGAGCGGGATCAGGGAGCGCCCAGGGATAGCAATCCCTGGGCTTTGGAGAAGCGAGATGAAGGTCTACTTTGTTGGCGCGGGGCCCGGCGATCCGGAACTGCTCACGGTCCGGGCGGATCGATTGTTGCGGTCCGCACACGTCTGCGTCTGGGCGGGGTCGCTGGTGAACCCGCAACTGCTGGACATCCTGCCGCGCGACTGCGAACGGCACGACTCGGCGGGCATGGACCTCGATGCGATCGTCGCGGTGTTCGCGGCGGCGCGGGATCGCGGCGTCGACGTGATTCGCCTGCACACCGGCGAACCGGCGATCTACGGCGCGATCGGCGAGCAGATGGACGCGCTCGACCGGCTGGGGATCGACTACGAAGTGGTGCCGGGCATCAGTTCGTTCCAGGCGGCGGCCGCCGCCATTCGCGCGGAGCTTACCGCGCCCGAGATCGCACAGACAATCATCCTGACACGCACGGCTGGGCGGACGCCGATGCCGCCGACCGAGGAGCTTTCGCGGCTGGCGGCGACGCGGGCGACGTTGTGCATCTTTCTGTCGTCGGACCGGATCGGCGAGGTGGCGGCGACGCTGGCGGAACACTACGGGGGCGACTGCCCGGCGGCGGTCGTGTATCACGCGAGCTGGGCGGACCAGCAGGTGGTTCGCGGCACGCTGGCGGACATCGCACCGGCGACGCGAAAGGCAGGGATTTCGCGGACGGCGATCGTACTCGTCGGATTCGCGCTGGCCCGGCCGATGGCGTATGCGTCGAAGCTGTACGATTCGCGGTTCACGCACGGGTATCGCGAGGGCAGCGAGGGATGCGGTAGATGAAGATCGCGATCATCACGCTGAGCGAGCCGGGGGCGCGAGTGGCGGCGCGCCTGGCGGCGGGAATGCCGGGGGCGGACGTGTTCCTGCACGCGGATGTTGCG
>JAQTVL010000683.1 GCA_028706835.1 Phycisphaerae bacterium
GCCGGAACGCCACCACCTCGTTGGCCAGGAAGCAGAACACCAGCGCCAAGAACACGTGGCTGAGCGGGTGGTCGCGGAACTCAGACGAGCGGAAGTAGACAATGCCCGCGCCCGTCAACCCGTAGGCCAGGGCGCATCCGCCGAGCACGCCCGTGGTGGCCAGGTCGAACAGCAGGCCGAGAATCCAGCATCCGATCATCGCGGCGTCGGCCTTGGCGTAGAGTGCGACGTAGACGGCGAGGATGAGCGGCAGTTGGGGCAGCGTATGTGCGGCGTCCAGCGCCGGGGTGATCGACACCTGGAGCACCACGGACAGCAGCGCCAAGATGGCAAAGGGCAACGCGCGCATCAGTGGCCGTCCTTCGGGTCGACCGCGTCGATGACGATCAGCCTGGCGATCAGGGAATAGTCGGCAGCCGGGTCGATCTTCAGCGTGTATTCCAGCGGCTTGGCGCCGCGGGCGACGGATCGCACCACGCCGACGATCAGCGACGACGGCAGGTTGCCCGCGTTGGGGGCGCTCAGCACCAGGTCGCCGGTCTTGCACGGCGGCTCGTCGGTGTCGCGGTCGCCAGCCCGGGTCCGTCGTGACACAACGCCTTCCGCCAGCAGTTGCCCCCGGCCGTTGCCGCGCACGCGGCACAGGATGGTGTCGGCTGGCTTGGCGGGATCGAGCACCTGGGCGTCGACCGTGCTGTCCCAGTCGGTCAGCAGCCGGACGCGTGCCGTCACTTGCCCGACCTGCTCGACCCGGCCGACCAGCACGCTTCGGTTGTATTGCTTGCGGGCCTGCGGCGAGGACAGCGACAGCACCGCCAACTGATTCTCCGCCACGCCGCCGTCCGCGCCGCGGTCGATGAACATCCTTGCCAACGCCCACTGTTTCGGCTGGAGGTGGACGTTCCTGCCCATGTCGATCAGCAGACTTTCGCGCCATGCCACCGCGTCGCGGGCCAGTACGGTCGCCGGCACCAGCCGGCCTCGCAGGCCGGCCTGCTCGTCTTTCAGCCCGGTCACCTCCTTGAGTTGGGCGCGGAGTTGCTCGTTCTGCCGCGTGACGTTAACGACCTCCGCCAGGTAGGCGTTGCGTTCCGCCTCGACCCGCCTGGCATCGGCTGTTGAGTCCCCAGTCGCCCACCCGGACGCCTTGTTCCGCAGCGACAGGCTCCCCTGATACAGCCACCCGCTCAGCGGCGCGAGGATTGGCCCGAACAGCCCGCGCTGGTCGTTGACGACCTGCGGCGAGACGGCCACCGAGATCGCGGATGCGATCATCAGCAGCCAGAACGTCTGCTTCTTGTTGGGCAGCCGCATGAGGGCGTCAATCCTTGTCGAGTTTTTCGGTCTTCTCGTCGTAGCCGGAGGGCTTTGCCAGTTCGAAGTCCTTTTCGCCGAGTTTCTTCGGGTTCAACTCGATATCGGTGAAGTCGACCGTGACGATCTCGTCGCTGGTTCCCTCGGTTATCATCCGGATCGGAAGGTCGAGGTCGCGCGACACGAAGAGGTGGACCTTCTTGTACTTCTTGACCAGGTCCGTTCCGGGCAGCGGCTTGAGTTCCAGGTGGTCTGTGCCTTTGGGGTCCTTGTCCGTCGTCGGGATCAGTTTCACACTGAAGTTGCTCAGCACGTCTTGCTTCTTCTGGCCGAATGGGGCGGGGAACGGCCCCTGGCCGAGGCGCATCGGGTTGAGGACTTCCCCCGGCGGGACGACCTCGCGGTGAACCAGCAGCTTCGTCGACTCGTTCAGTTCGTGGAGAATTCGCCCGTCGAAGGAGTAGACTTCCTTCTTCGTGGAAACGTAATCGTCCCTCTCCAGCGTGTCGAACTGGACGCGGAAGTACACACGCTCGGTGTCGCCCTTCGGGCCCGTCTCGATCCGCTTGAGGTAGGCGATCGAGCCCTTGCGCTTGGTGATGTCGCCCACCAGCGTCTGGTTACGCACATACTCCATCTTCGCCCGCAGGCTGAGCGCCTTGGCCCCGGCTGACTCGCCACGGTCGAGGATCTTTTCGACTTCCGGCGACACCTGTGGCTGCGAAGTCGCCGCGGACGGCGGCGTCTGGGCCGGGCTCTTGGCGCAAGCGGCGAGCAGGAGGATTGCGACCGACAGGAACGAGACGAACAATCGTGCCATAACAGGCCCCTTTACTCTTCGGCGAGGGATTCATTCTACCGGCGTCGCTGCCGCCGTGGCAACTATTCAGACTCCCTGTCGCCGTTGCGCTGGAAGTTGCGCGTATCTGCGTTGTTGTGGGGCACCCGCCCTCGGGTGCCGACCGCCTGCGAAGCAGGCGGAAGATTCGTCCCGGCCTGCCGGGACGATGACACCCGAGGGCGGGTGTCCTACAAAGAATGGGCACGCCTCACCTATGCTGCCCGCGGACCATCCGCACCAGCTTCGGCAGGCCTATCGTCAACCCCGCGCCGATCGTCACCACGGCGACGCCGACCACCAGCCACCATTGCGTGGCCGGCCGGCTGAATGCGATGGCGTAGGCCATGATCGCGTAGCGGGCCAACCGCCCGACGAAGCAGGCGACGGCGAACCGCCAGCGCGGGTATTTGAACGTGATCGCCAGCAGCCGAATGACATCCACGGGCAGCGGCAGGAAGGCGAACGCAACCACGGTCCACCAGGCCGCCTTGCCGAACC
>JAQTVL010000104.1 GCA_028706835.1 Phycisphaerae bacterium
CTGATGGCCAAGGCGGCCGCCGCCGGCGCGGATGTCGCCACCTTCCCGGAGGTTGCGATGTGCGGCTACGCGGCCGGCGTCGATATGCCGTACGGCTGGCGGGGCTTTGACTGGGATCTGCTCGAGCGCGAGACCGAATCGGTGATGGCCGAGGCCAGACGCCTGGGCATCTGGGTCGTGCTGGGCAGCGCCCATCGGCTGACGGGCAAGCACCTGCCGCACAACACGCTCTACGCGATCTCGCCCAAGGGCCGGATCGTGGAGCGTTACGACAAGCGGTTCTGCACCGGGGCGGACCTGCGGTTCTACTCGCCGGGCGACCACTTCAGCGTGTTCGAGGTCAACGGCGTCCGTTGCGGCCTGCTGATCTGCTACGACATCCGCTTCTGTGAACTCTACCGCGAATACAAGAAGCTCGGCGTGCAATTAATGTTCCACTCGTTCTACAACGCCCGCGCCAAGGGCCGCATCATCCACACAACCATCATGCGGGCGACGGTGCAGGCCATGGCCGGCATGAACTACATGTTCGTCTCGGCCCCGAACGCCTGCGGGTACTTCGGCCTTTGGCCGAGCGTGTTCGTCCACCCGGACGGCTCGGTGGCCGGCCAGTTGCGCTGGCACCGCGCCGGCGTGATGGTGAACAAGGTGGACACGACGAAGGCGTATTACGACGCGAGTCGGGCCTACCGCGACGGCGCGATGGCGGGCGTGCTGAACAGCGGCAAACTGGTGCGCGACCCGCGATCGCGAAACCGAACGGTGCTGTAGGATCAGTACCCCTTCGGGTGCGACTGGTGGAACGCCCATGCGTCGTCGAGGATCATCTCGATGTCGCCGCGGGCCGGGTCCCAGCCCAGTTGCGATGCAATCTTCTCCGACGACGCCACCAGCACCGGCGGATCGCCCGGGCGGCGCGGGCCGATCTCCGTCGGGATCGGCCTGCCCACCACGCGCTGGGCCGACTCGATCACCTGCCGCACGGAGAACCCGTCGCCGTTGCCGAGGTTGAACGCCGCCACCTGCCCCGCCTCCGCCGCCTCGATCGCCAGCACGTGGGCGTCCGCCAGGTCGAGCACGTGGATGTAGTCGCGGATGCACGTGCCGTCGGGCGTGGGGTAATCGTCGCCGAAGATCGTGATCGACTTCCGCAGGCCCAGCGCCGCCTGGAACACCAGCGGGATCAGGTGCGACTCCGGGTTGTGGTCCTCGCCCAGTGTGCCATCCGGCAGGGCGCCGGCCACGTTGAAGTACCGCAGGCAGACCGCGCCCAGGCCATAGGCCGCCGCGAAGTCCGGCAGCGCCTGCTCGAACAGCAGCTTCGTCCGGCCGTAGGGGTTGATCGGCACGGTCGCGGCGTCCTCGGCGATCGGCTGGCGCTCCGGCTCGCCGTAGACCGCCGCGCTGGAACTGAACACCAGCCGGGACACCTTCGCCTCCGCCATCGCGTCCAGCAGCGACAGGCTGGCGATCAGGTTGTTGCGGTAGTATTTCGCGGGCGCCGTGACCGACTCGCCGACCAGCGAGCTGGCCGCCATGTGGACGACGGCCTCGATCCGCCGGCCAGCCAGCAGTTCCGCCATCGCCCGCTTATCGCCGCAGTCCGCCTGGATGAAGTGGGCCCGCGGATCGACCGCCTCCATGTGCCCCTTGCTCAGGTCGTCAACGACGGTGACGCGGTGCTCCAGCTCGCACAGCCGCCGCACGATGAACGACCCGATGTATCCCGCTCCGCCGGTGACGCAGATGTTCATAGGCAATAGCCAGTGGTCAGTGATCAGTGGTCAGTCATTCAACGCACTACCACTTTAGAAAGGTATCCGTATAATTCAACCGGTCAGTGTCGCTGGCCGGTGGCGGCCAATGACTGACCACTGGCCACTGATCACTGACCACTGTGTTTTCATGCTCGACCGCCTGGTTCAGTCCGAACCGTTCGTCGAGCTGATTCGCCACCTCCGCCCGTCGCCGCCATACCCCCGCGTGTGGGGGGATGGGTTGTGGGGATCAGCCGCGCCCATGGTCTGCGCCGCCATCGCGAAAACACTGAGCGGGGATATCCCGCCGCCGGTCCTGCTCGTCGTCGCCCACCTCGACCAGGCCGACGACGCCGTCGAGGATGTCGAGTTGTTCCTGCCGGATCACGAGGTGGCCCTGCTGCCCGGCTGGGCGAGCAAGCCGGACTACTCCGAGGCCAGCGACGAAGTCGCCGCCGAACGATTGAGCCTGTGTCGGCGACTGACAGGGACTGTCCCCTTTTCCGGTAGTATGGAAAAGGGGACTGTCCCTCTCGTTGCAGTCCCCCTGGTCATCGTCGCCCCCGCCCAGGCCCTCCAGCAGCCCGTGCCGAAGAGGACCGCCCTGTCGCGGGCGACGCTGGCCATCCGGGCCGGGCAGGAAATCTCGCCGGACGCGATTGCCGCCTGGCTGACCGATCACGGTTTTGCTCGCGTCGAACTGGTCGACGTCCCCGGCGACTTCGCCGTCCGCGGCGGCATCGTCGACGTGTTCCCCGCCGGCGACCGCCCGCCGATCCGCATCGATTTCTTCGGCGACCAGATCGAGTCGATCCGCACCTTCGATGTCGACACGCAACGTTCGCGACCCGACACAATCGACGAGCTGGAACTCTTCGGCGGGTTGGCGCACGCCCCGGATGGAGCAACAGATTTCGACACGTGCAGTTTCCTCGACTATCTGCCCGACGGCGCCCTCATCGCCTTCAACGAGCCGACGGAGATCGAGGAACTCGGCCGGGCATACATTGATCGCAACGACGACCCCACCGGCCTTTACCCGATCCACACGCTGCTCGCGCCGAACCCGCGGCTGCGGCAGTTGTTCATGGCCCAGTTCGCCAACACGACCGAAACGCCCCTCGTCGCGTTCGGTTGCCAAAGCCTCCAGCGGTTCGAGACCACGCCCGCGGAGGCGGTGACGGAACTGACCCGCCTGGCCGACCGGCAGGACGTGGTCGTCTACTGCGACAACCCGGCCGAGAAGCAACGTCTGGCGGAACTGATCGCCGAGCAACACCCCGACCCGCTGTCGCGACTGAGCATCAAGCTCGGCTTCCTGCACACCGGCTTTGCGTTCCCCGCCGCCGGGTTCGCGCTTGTCGGGCACCACGAAGTCTTCCATCGCTATCGCACACGGCATCGCGTCCGGCGGATTCAGGCCGGCAGGCCGATCGATTCCTTCCTCGATCTCCAGCCGAACGATTATGTCGTCCACGTCACGCACGGCATCGCGAAGTTCACCGGCACGAAGATGCTGACCAAGGCCGGGCGCACCGAGGAATACCTCACGCTGCGGTTCGCCAACGAGGCCGTGCTGCACGTGCCGGCCAACCAGATTCACCTGGTTCAGAAATACGTCGGCGCGTTCAAGGGCCACCCGAAGCTGAGCACGCTCGGCAGCAAGTCCTGGGACAACAAGAAGCAGCAGGTGTCCGCCGCCGTCATGGACCTGGCCGCCGAGCTGCTCGAGACGCAGGCCCGCCGGGCCGCCCAGCCGGGCGTCGCCTATCCCGGCGACACGGTGATGCAGAAGGAGTTCGAGGACAGCTTCATCTACCAGGAGACCGAGGACCAACTGCTCACGCTGCGGCAGATCAAGAAGGACCTGCAATCGCCCCGGCCGATGGACCGCCTCCTGTGCGGCGACGTCGGCTACGGCAAGACGGAGCTTGCGATCCGCGCCGCCTTCAAGGTCATCCAGGCCGGCAAGCAGGCCGCGGTGCTCGTGCCGACAACCGTGCTCGCCGAGCAGCACGAGCGGACGTTCCGCGAACGGTTCGCGGATTACCCCGTGACAATCGAATCGATCTCGCGGTTCCGCACGCTCAAGCAGGCGAAAGGCATCGTTCAGCGGGCCGCGTCCGGCCACCTCGACGTGCTCATCGGCACGCATCGGCTGCTGAGCGACGACGTGACGTTCCGTGACCTCGGCCTGCTGGTCATCGACGAGGAGCAGCGGTTCGGCGTGGAGCACAAGGAGAAGCTCAAGCAGGTCCGCGCGACGGTGGAAATCCTCACCATGACCGCCACGCCCATCCCGCGCACGCTGCACATGTCGCTGCTCGGCCTGCGCGACATCAGTTCGCTGGCCACGCCGCCGATGGATCGCCGGGCCATCCACACCGAGGCCGTGCAGTTCAACGCGCAGCAGATTCGCGCCGCGGTCATCCGCGAACTGAACCGCGACGGCCAGATCTACTTCGTTCACAACCGCGTCCACAACATCCAGTCTGTGGCCGACCGCCTCAAGCAGATCGTGCCGGAGGCGAGGATCATCATCGGCCATGGGCAGATGCACGGCCACGAGCTGGAAAAGGTGATGCTCAAGTTCGTGCGGCACCAGGCGGACATCCTGGTCTGCACGACGATCATCGAGTCCGGCGTCGACATCCCCAACGTCAACACGATCTTCATCCACGAGGCGGACATGTTCGGCCTGGCCGAGTTGCACCAGCTTCGCGGCCGCGTCGGGCGCTACAAGCACAAGGCCTACTGCTACCTGATGCTGCCCGAGCGCCGCCCCGTGACGCCGACCGCCGGGCGGCGGCTGAAGGCGATCGAGGAATACAGCGAGCTCGGCGCGGGGTTCCGCATCGCCCTGCGCGACCTGGAAATCCGCGGCGCGGGCAACATCCTCGGCCCCGAGCAGTCCGGGCACATCTCCGCCGTCGGCTACGAGATGTATTGCCAACTGCTTGACGTGGCCGTTCGCAAGCTGCGCGGCGAGCCGATCGAGTTGCTGCCCGAGACGCACCTGGAACTGGGCGTCGGCGGCTATCTGCCGAAGGCCTACGTGCCCTCCGACCGCCAGCGGATGGAAGTCTATCGCCGCGTGTCCCACTGCCGCACGGACGACGACCTGACGCAGTTGGAGGCCGACCTGACCGACTCCTACGGCCTGCCGCCCGAGCCGGTGCGCACGATGCTCGACCTGACGCAACTCCGCATGTGGGCGGCCGGCTACGCGATTCGGACGATCCTCGCCCAGCCGCCGGACCTGGTGTTCACCGTCGAGAACATGAAGCGGTTCAAGGCCATCACGGGGCGAGCGACCGGCCCGGTGCGGGTGATCGACGACGAGACGGTCCACATCCGCCTGACGCCAGCCTACTTCGAGCCGGCGACATTAATGGCGACGCTGCGCCGACTGCTCCGCCCAACGCCGCCGGCGACGGCGGGTAAGTAGGGCCCCTCTTCACGCAATCCTCATCAAGGCTTTGCGAGAATCTTGCTCCTGATCGGCTGCGCTGCGATAAAATAGCGAATTCAATGAACGACTTGAGGGTCAACCTGCTGATCGTCTCGCTTGCGGTGTGCGCCTTGGCTGCGTGCAAGCCGGCTCGCCCGCCCACGCCCATCCAGAAGGAGCCGCCGCAGCCGAAGGCCGTCTCGATCGTCGACGACCCGCTGCTGGTCCGGCTGGCGGCCCAGTCGTCGCAGCCGGACGCCCTCTACAACGACACGGCCACCAAGCCGCCCACCATCCGCGTGCAGGGCATCCACGACCCCGCCAAGCCAACCGCCCGGCCGGTCGAAACGGTCGGCACCGTCGATGATTACATCGCTGCCCAGGTGGCCCAGCGTCTGAACCTGCCCGGCCTGCCCTCAGCCACCGACCCAACCGCGGGCGCTTCGCCGCGGGTCCCAGTGGAGCCGACCACGCGAACCGTCATCGATGATCTGTCCGGCTCACAGGGGCCAGTCGCCGGCCGGCCGATCGCGCCACCGCAGCCCGCCCGGCTGGTACTCCCCGGCCGGGGCGATCCGCATCCGCTGACAGGCCAGACTGTCGTGACAATGGGCGACATTCCCAACCCGCCCCTGCCCCGGGCAACCTCCAATCCCGACACGCCCCCGTCGCCGGGTTCGCCGAAGACAGCCGGCGGCAGCACGAAGACGCCGGCCCCGCCCGTCGCGCACGAGATGGCCGTCGCCCCGCTGAGCGGCGCCGCGCTCACGCTGGCTGGGCGGGTCTTCACCGCCGACGAGATTCTCCGCCCGATCTGGGGCGAGTTGGACCGCCTCGCGACCCGGCTGTCGCCTGACGACCACCGCCGCCAGGCGCTGGACCTCATCAGCAACCAGTTGCGATCCGAGATCGCCGAGCACCTGGTCTACCAGGAGGCCGATCGACAGATGACCGACGACGTTCGCGAATCCGTGAAGCAGACACTGAACGACATGATGCGCGAGCGGGCGAACACGATGTTCGAGGGCAGCGAGCGGAAGATGCGGCAGGCCTGGGCCCACGACGGGCTCGACCCGGACAAGGAGATCGAGAAGGCCAGGCGGCAGTTGCTGGTGCAGGCCTACCTGCGCGAGAAATTCATGCCGCAGATTCACGTCGTCCGGGCGGAGGCGTTCGCCTACTACGAGAAGCACATGGAGGAGTTCAGCCAGGAGCCGAAGATACACGTCAAGCTGATCCAGGTATCCCCGGTGTTCCCGGACCGCGGCGTGGTGACGGAGCAGGACCGGCTGGCCGCGGTGAACAAGGCCCGCGACCGCGCCCGGCAGATCCTCGACCAGATTCGGTCCGGCGCGATGACCTTCGAGAAGGCGGCCGACGACTTCAGCGACAACCGGTCCAACAACGGCGGCGACGTCGGGCTGATCCGCAAGGGCTCGCTGCGCGCCCGGCGGGTGGAAGAGGCGGCCTTCGGGCTGGCCGTCGGCAAGACGACCGACGTGGTCGAGGAGACCATCGACGGCCAGGCGTCGTTCTACATCGCCATGGTGACCGAGGCGGTCCCGCTGAAGGTCATCCCGTTCGCCGATGCCGTGAACACGGTCGTGCCCAAGTTGGAGCGGCAAAAATTCAACGAACAGTCAGCCGCCTACATGGCCAAGCTCTACAAGCAGGCCGGCATCGAGGACCAGCAGATATTCAAGTTCCTGGAAGAGACCTACCGGGTCGTGCCCAAGCCCGCCCGGCAGGAGTGACCGCGGCCCCGCCATGAGCGACCTTCGCCTCGAAATCCTGGACAACCCGCCGCCGGAGCGCATCCGCGAGGTCGATCAATCGCTGGGACGTTACAACCAGCGATTCACCGGCCCATGCGAGGACTGCCGCTTCGCCATCATCGCCACCGACGAGAGCGGCGCCACCGCCGGCGGCCTGATCGCAACGATCAGTTGGGGCTGGTGCTACATCGACGTGCTCTGGCTGCGCGACGACCTCCGGGGCGAGGGCCACGGCCACCGGCTGCTCATAACGGCTGAGCAGCACGCCCTGTCCCGCGGCATCCGCAACACCTACCTGTGGACGACGAGCTTCCAGGCCCCGAAGTTCTACCTCGACCACGGGTACGCAATCTTTGGCCAGCTCGAGGATTGCCCACCCGGCTACACGAAGTTCTACCTGCGAAAGACGCTGGCCGGCGGCGCCTAGTGCTCTGTCGCGGATGAACTGATGGATCGGGTGCCATGCCTGCGACGGCCGTCTTGTCGCAGGCATGTCGCCCGAGACACGCTTGGGGCGAAGACATGCCTGTGGCAGTCGACGATACTGCTGTCGCCTGCCACAGGCATGGCACCCATCATATCACTTGCGACAGAGCACTAGTAGAGCGTCACAGTCCGTTTGATGGGTGCCATGGCTGGAACGCCGTCCGGTTGTTTGGGACGGCGGGCCAGCCATGCTCGCCGTGGGCAGACATGCCTGCGACAAAACAGCCGTCGCAGGCATGGCACCCGACCCATCAATCGGAGTGTGAAGGACTACTAGCCGCTCTTTTCCGCCGCGTTCGCCCGGCACTCAGCGACGACATCGCGGGGGATCAGCCTGAACGCCAGCCACAGCATCGCCGGCACGATCAGCAGATCGTCCAGGTGGCCCAGCACCGGAATGAAGTCCGGGATCAGGTCGAACGGCATGAGCGCGTAGCCGATCGCGCCCGCGACCAGCCAGCGGGCCAGCCTCGGCGTCCGCGGATGCGTGGCGAGCAGGCGATAGAACCGGGCCTCGCGTTTGATCGCCGCCACAGCCCCGCGCCAGCCGGTTGTTCTGGGCGCTTTGTCCGCCATGCGAGTGCTCGCTCCTCCCCACAAGGCCGACAGGATACCGTCGCCCATGCGTTCCGGTCCAACCGGAATCCGTGCGGGGGGTGCATGACCGTAGCTGCGTATCCCCTCCAGGCCGCGGAGCGGCCACAGAGATTAGCCCATGGCGCAAGCCATTGGTATCTACACAAGTCCGTCGGTAGACATCGAGCGAAGACAGCGTACTCGACAGCAAAGAGCGAATATCTGTTTGTGGAGTGCGGTGTCGAGGCCGCCGCAGGCGGTCGAGGCACCGCTTTCCCGGACTAGCGGGGTCCTCGCGCCACGCAAAGCGGTGCCTCGCCCGCCGTTCGACTCGCTGCGCTCGCGAACGCCGGACTCGACACCGCACTCCACAAACAGCGAAGAGGCACTGGGAAAAAGGCTCTGCCGTCGGGGAAGTTGGACTTGTGTAGATACCAATGGCTTACGCCATGGGCTAAATTCCTCCGCCCCATCCGGGGCGGGTCGGCACCGGGCCAACTCTACCGAGCGCAGTTACGGTCATGCACCCTCCGTGCGGGGCTCTGGCCGGATCAAGGTTTGATTGACTAATCCCGCGTCTCCGGGTAAAAGATGTTACGTATTGCGTAGAGGCGGTGTAGCTCAGCTGGTTAGAGCGAGGGATTCATAAGCCCTAGGTCCCCGGTTCGAGTCCGGGCGCCGCCATTAGCGAAAAAGACTTGAAAACAAGGGGTTTCGGGGGCATAAAAGGGGTCACGATCCATTTCCGGCTTGCTGTTCGACCGCATGGGAGGTAGGGTACGGGCATGGCCAGACAACCGCGAATGGCGCCGGGGCGGATCGCCTACCACGTGATGAACCGCGGGGTGTTCGGGCTGACGCTGTTCGACGGCGAGGCCGACTACGCGGCGTTCGAGCGCGTGCTGGCCGAGGCCCGCGAGCGGACGGCCACGCGGCTGTGCGATTACACGCTGATGCCGAACCACTTTCACCTGGTGCTCTGGCCGCGGGAGGACGGGGACCTGTCGCGGTTCATGCAGTGGCTGACCGTGACGCACTCGCATCGCTGGCACGCGCATCGGCAGACCGTCGGGCGCGGTCGAATCTACCAGTCGCGATTCAAGAGTTTCCCGATCCAGCGCGACAGCCACTTCCTGCGGGTCTGCCGCTACGTGGAGCGCAACCCGCTGCGGGCCGGGCTGGTCGCGCGGGCGGAGGATTGGCCCTGGGGTTCGCTCGCCTGCCGATCCGGGCGGGAGCACCCGGCGGACCTGCTGTGCGATTGGCCGGTCGAGCGTCCGCGGGACTGGCCGGCGCGGGTGAATCGGGCGGAGAGCGCGTCGGAGTTGGAGGCGTTGCGTCGGAGCGTGTCGCGTGGCCAGCCGTACGGCGAGGCCGACTGGGCGTCGCGTGTCGCGGAGCGTCTGGGCCTGTCGCTGCGTCCGGTCGGCCGCCCGCGGAAGGCGGACGGCGAGCGGCGGAGATAGTACGTGACCCCTTTTCTGGTCCCCTTTTCCGGTCGCGAAGCGCTCGCCGTAGAATGAGCGTCACCTCGTTGTTTAGCCGCGGGACCAGGTAGAAAGGTCCGCGCTGGAGTTCGAGACATGATCGAATCCCAATTCACCCCTGACCAGCCTGGGTCGATGACCCGACAATCCAAGGTCCGCACGTCGGCCGACCGGCTCCGCGAGCATATCCTCAGCCACCTGAACCCAGGCGACCAGCTCCCGACGGAGCATGATCTAAGCCGATTTCTTGATGTCGGACGGAACACCGTCCGATCGGCCATTGCCGTGTTGCTGGAGGACGGCTGGCTGAAACGCAACCCTCGGACGCGCCCGATAGTCAGCACCCCGCGTTCCCGGCCGGTGCGGACATCCGGGCTGCTGTGCGCGTCCGCCGGGGGCGCCTCGATGCTGTTTCGCGCGTCCTTTGCCAGTGACTTGGTAAACACGCTGCACACGGCCAGCGCGATGCGTGGACGTAGCGTGTTGCACATCTACGGCATGCGTCCGCACCGGGTCAGGCCGCTTCCAGGGTGGTCTCCGAATGTGCGGATGGTTGATTCGTTCCTCACGCTTGAGCTGTTTGATGAGCATCTGGTCGCCGAGGCGACGCGTCTGGCCCCGGTGATTTGCCTGGACGTGGAGTGCCGGCTGCCACGAGTGAGCAGCCTGTTCTTCGACCAGCAGATGGCAGTCCACATGGGGTTGAAATACCTCTATGACCTCGGTCACCGGCGAATTGCCTTCGCGGACCGATCGAGTGCGTCCCTCGACCCGGGCGTCATGCAGCGCAG
>JAQTVL010000105.1 GCA_028706835.1 Phycisphaerae bacterium
TAACGGTGCAGCACGCCCGCCATCCGCTCGGTCCAGTTGAACAACACCTCAATGTCGAGGTCGCCCGGATCGCCGCCCGGCACGAACAGCACGTCCAGCCGGGGCATGCGGGCGAACACCGCCTCTCGCTTGGCCAGTTCCGCGGCGATGCCGCCCGGCGAGACGTAGTCGTTGCCCTCGTTCGGATACCACAGCGAGCAATCGAGCCCGTAATCGTCGCAAAGCCGGCTGCACGCCTCAAGCATGTCCAGCGGGTCGAGCTTCATATGGGGCGCCGTCGGCGACCGGTCGTCGGCCCCCGGCGAGACGAACTCGATTGTATTGCTGCCGAACAGGGCCAGTTCGCGGATGTACTGCTCGTACTGGCCGACCGTCCATGCATCGTAGGTGTTGTTCAGCGGACGGTAGCCGAGTTGGTGGCCGCGGACGCTATACCGCGGGGCCGTCGAGATCGACATATTCCCTGGCAGCCACGGCCGGCCGGCGGCCCAGTGCAGTTTGCGAAGCAGCCACCCGACTCCGTAGAGCAGCCCGCGGGCATCGCTTCCGACAATGGCGACGATCGGCGGCGTCCCGCGGCGGGCGATCAGCCGGTAGCCCTCGGGGCCGGGACGGTCCAGGGCCTCCAACTCGCCGGCAAGCGACGCCGGCAGCAGGCCGGCCCGGAGCAGCGACGACTCGGTCCCGACGAGTATGGCGGATCGCCCGCCCGGCGAGGCGGCAGACGAGCGGCCCAAGGTCAGGCCGGTCCGGCGGGCTATCTCCTTGACCAGCACATCCGCGGCTTTGGTTTCATGCCGGCCGGTCATGGCCGGGCAACGCACGATCGCGTGAATGAGGTCAATCATATTGCGGAAGTCTCACCCCGAGGATAGCGTAAGGCAACAGAATTCGCGTTCTACCTCGAATCACCTGTGACGGCGCACGAGCGATCCTATGGAGGAGCGGCATGACTGTCTCTGAGATGCGCAAGACCCTTTCCGGCGGTGGGCGGGTGTACGGGACGCTGGTTGTCTCGCCGTCGCCGCACTGGCCGGGGGCGATGGCCGGATCGGGATTGGACTTCGTCTTCATCGACACCGAGCACATTGCGCTGGGGCGAGAGACCGTGTCTTGGATGTGCCGTGCCTACGGTGCGGCCGGACTTGCGCCGATTGTACGGATTCCCTCACCGGACCCCTTCGCGGCGTCCGGGATGCTCGACGGCGGGGCCGCCGGGATCGTCGCCCCCTACGTCGAGACCTTAACGCAAGTCCAAGCCCTGCGAGGGGCCGTTAAACTCGCCCCGTTGAAGGGCGAGCGTCTGGCCCGCATGCTCTCCGGCGCCGAACAGCCCGAGCCGGCCTTGGCCGAGTACCTCGCTGCTAGGGCCCGCGACCGGCTACTGTTGGTCAACATCGAAAGCCTCCCGGCCATTCGCAATCTCGACACCATCCTGGCGGTCCCGGGTCTGGACGGCATCCTTGTCGGCCCCCATGACTTGTCGTGCAGCCTCGGCGCGCCCGAGGACTATACGTCCGCCGCCTTCTCGACCGCGCTTCGCGGCATCTTCGAGGCTACGCGGCGCCGCGGACTGATCGCCGGGATCCACTTCATGAACTGCGGCCCGGTCTCGCTGGCGATAGAGTGGATGCACTGGGGCTGCAACTTGATTGTTCAACACGCCGACATCGTATATGCCGCCCGAGGCCTAGCCGACGACCTGCACGCCATCCGTCGGGCCTTTGGCGATGAATCGTCGCATGGCCGACTCCGCATGAATGTCTGACATTGCCCAGCGGCCTGCCCGCCGCAGACCGCAGCGCGGAACGAAGTGGCCCGCGGACATCAGGCAGTGGCGAGGTCGCACCATGACCGCGGGCCAAACGCGCCGCTGGCAAACGGCCGTCGTCGATCGCGCACAGTGCGCGGCATGCCGAAGGCGGCGTGGACGAACAAGACCATAGCATTTTTATCTACATAGACTTAACGATGCCATCCGGAAAGCCCTTGCAGTTTTGTGGCCTAAGTTCGTTCTCTCCGAGTACATTGAATCTGCAACGTAGGGCCTTCCGGGGCGCCTTGCCCGAATTGCCCCAGTTGTTGGACACGGGCCCGATGATGCGATACGCCCTGGTTGAACCTGGACAGAGGGCAAACACGAAGTGCTTTGAGAGGTATTAGATGGACATTCGCATGACGGCGATGACGGTGACGATCCTGTTTGCGGCCGTTGCCCAAGCCGCCGACATCCCCGAGGAGTTTCAGATCAAACGGCAGGACGTCTTCGAGTTCACCGACAAGCCGGTCATGACCGCAACGGCGGACAGCCGGGCCTGGACAATCAAGTTCACCAGCAAGGGCTATTGTGACGCGACCGTGGCGATCGAGGACGCCGGCGGGCGGATCGTTCGCCATCTGGCCAGCGGCGTGCTTGGTCCCAAGGCCCCCGCGCCTCTTCAGCCGAACTCGCTGGCCCAGACGATCATTTGGGACGGCAAGGACGACCGGGGCGAGTTGCTGGATGAGAAGACGGCTGTGGTGGCGCGGGTTTCGCTGGGGCTGATGGCGCAGTTCGAGCGAACGCTGTTCTAGAGCCCGAAGAAGCGAATCGCGCCGGGCAATCGCCCGCTGTTCGCCTCCGCGCCGGAGGGCGTCTACGTGCTGGAAGGCGGCGGGGTGGACCACATCCGGTTGTTCGACCACCAGGGCAACTACGTCCGCACGGTCTACCCGTTCCCGCCGGACTACACGTCGGCGGAAGCGAAGTCGGGCAGCCCGAAGGCGCTCCATGCGGCGCTGTCGAAGGTGGCGGGAATGAAGTGGCTGGAGTTCCCGCAGGACGGGAAGTTCTTTCCGGAATGGCAGGGGCTGCTCGACGGCACGATGCTCACATCGGGCAGCAGCGCCGGGCGGTTCAGTCCGTCGAAGTACGGCGTAGCGGCGTCATCCATGGCGATCAAGCCGGGCAACCCGGGGCACTTGGCGCTGGCGATGCTCCGGCTGAACCGCGTGGCGACGGACGGCACGACTGGCGGCCTGCCGCTGGAGGGGCCGCATACGCTGATTCCGCTGGGCGATGAGAGGAACGGGGGCCTTCCCATCGCCGCCGAGGCCTATCCGATGGCTGCGGCGTTCTCACCCGACGGCAAGTGGCTGTACCTGACCGGGTACCAGAGCACAGTGAGCAAGCGATTCCTGGCGTGTGTGATGCGCATGGATTTTTCCGGTGACAAGTCGCCGGAACTGTTCTACGGCGCCGCCAAGTACGCCGAGCGCGGCAAGAGCGACAACCCGCTGTTCGACCCGATGTCGATTGCGTGCGACTCGGCTGGGCGGGTTTACGTCGCGGACTACATGAACGACCGCATCCTGGTGCTCACTCCGGAGGGCAAAGTCCTCAAGAGCGTGCCGATCAACAAGCCGCTACGGGTGTTCGTGCATCCGAAGACCGGCGACATCTACATCGCCTCGTGGTTAGTGGTTACGCCAGAGATGGGGGAGATCAAGCTGAAGCCGTTGTTCACGCACCTTGGTCCGGTGGACAACCCGAAGGTGATCGCCACGCATCCGCTAAAACTGGCTGCGTATAGCGAACAGGTCTTCATGAACCGGACGAGTTGGACGCACGACCTGTTCATGGATTTCGCGACGGACCCGCCGACGATCTGGCTGGTGCCGGGCAGCGGGGACAGCCCTGAAAAGGGGATGCAACTGCGTCGTACGTTTGCGTCGAGCATGTGGTCGTTTTCTCCGTGGGCGGAGTCGCACTATCGGCTGATGGTCGAGAAGGACGGCAAACTGGAGGAGACGGCAAACTTCGCCAAGGACGTCGGCGAGGCGATCACGCGGATCACCCCGCCGAGTTGCCCGGCCCATGAGCGCCAGCGGCTGTACGTGAACCCGAAGGACGGGATGCTGTACGTGATGGAGGGCGACGGCGGTGTCGGCAAGAGCACGAAGGAGCTGCTCCGCATCGACCCGAACACCGGCAAGGTTACGCCGGTCAGGCTGCCGTTCTCGACCGAGGAAATCGCTTTCGACCTGGACGGCATGATCTATTTGCGGACGGATATCGCGGTGGCCCGCTACGACCCGAGAGGGTGGCGGGAAATCCCCTGGGACTACGGCGAGGAGATGACCAACCCCGGTTTCGACGGCGACGGCGGCAACGTGACGGCGGTCATCAAGATGCCCGGCACGGGCAAGCCGGGGCAGTTCCACCTCGGCGGATTCGGCGTCTCGCAGTTCGGGCGAATTGCCGTGTCGTGCTACAACCTCAAGCCGCTGGAACTCCGCGCCGACGGCTTTGACGCGAGCAAGGCGCAGTCCGGAAAACCCTATCAGCCGAAGATGTTCCCCGGCCGGGCGAAGTGGGCGGAGGTCCACCTGTGGGACAAGCACGGCAAGCTGCATTGCGAAGACGCCGTACCGGGCCTGCCGATGACGGACGGGCTGCTCATCGACCGCGACGACAACATCTACGCGATGATCGCGGGCAACCGGATCATCGACGGCAAGGACTACCTGCTGGAGTGCGCCGAGACGTTGGTCAAGTTCAAGCCGAAGCGCGGGAAGGTGCTCTCCGGCAGCAAAGACATTGCTTTCCCCCTCGGTGAGGCCAGGCCGAAGCGGCCGCCGGACATCGACACGGCTGGGGCCAGCCCGATATGGGTCGAGGACGCGGAGTGGATGTACGGCGGGGTGGGGCTGGACGGGTTCATTCCGCATCGGTCGCCGAACTGCTCGTGCTGGAACGCCCGTTTCGCACTGGACCTGTACGCCCGGTCGTTCGCGACGGAACTCGGCCGATCGTGCGTGGCGGTGCTGGACACCAACGGCAACGTGATCACGCGGATCGGCAAATACGGCAATGTGGACGACGGCGTGCCGCTCGTGAAGGCGGGCGGGCCGGCTGACCCGCGATCCGTTGGCGGCGACGAGGTGGCGATCGCCCGGGCGTGCTACGTGGCGACGGACACCGATCGCCGGCTGTTCATCGCTGACTACGGCAACTACCGACTCCTGAGCGTGAAGCTCGGCTACCACGTTGAGGAGAAGTGCGCGCTCACGAACGTGGCTGGCACGAAATACTGACGAGGCGAATCCGCCGTTCGGAGGAGACGCAATGCGAGGGGTGTTCCGGACAAGGGTGAAGATGGTGCGGTAGGGCCTGAGTTGCGACTCACTTGCCGCCATGGGCGGAGAGGATGCTGACACAGCCGTGTCACGGGTGAATTGAAGCGTCATCGTACAAACAGTGTGAATGCTGACCAACTCGC
This sequence comes from Phycisphaerae bacterium, assembly GCA_028706835.1. GTDB lineage: Bacteria > Planctomycetota > Phycisphaerae > JAJVII01 > JAJVII01 > STB-87. Next base: position 5,262 of record JAQTVL010000105.1, read on the forward strand.
CGGCATCCTGCGAGCCAGACTGATCCACTATCTGCCCGGATCACGACTGCCCGGGATCGCCGAGTTGGCCAGCCAGTTCTCCATCACGTCTTACCAGGTCCGCAAGGCGCTGGCTCTGCTGTCGGGCGAAGGTTTCATCAAGCCTCGCCGCCCGTCTGGCCACGTCGTCCTGGCACAGTCGACCCACCGGCCGGTAATTCGGACGTTGCACGTCCTGCACGGCGGCGGGCAGATGAGCGAGTCGTTCCGTCACGCCATCCTCGTTGGAGTCGATCAGCGGAGCGACTACTACCACCTGCCGCTGCGGGTACATCCGATCGACAACATGCGTGACGTTCACCCCGGCGACTTGGCTCGCCTGGCCGGGGATGACGACCCGAAGAGCGTGGGCTGGCTGATAATCGAAGTGACGCCGGCAGCCGCCGTGTTGCGGGACTGGCTGTCCCGGGGAGAACGTGTGGTGCTCCTGGACACCGAATTGCCCTCGCTGCAAGTCAGCACGGTCTGCAACGATCGCTGTTCTGTCATCTATGCCGCCGCGGAGCTGCTGCTGCTGCACGGGCATCACCGCATCGCATATCTCGGCGGGCTCGATAACGTGGTCAACGACGCTCGGAAGCGAGGATTCGATCTTGCCTGCCGACGCCACCACGCCGCCGTCGAAACCGGCCTCGTGTGGGATCGAAGCGCCCTAGCGGATAGCGAGATTGTGGACTTCGCCACGGCCTGCCTGTCCAAGCCAAATCGGCCGACGGGTGTGGTCGCCGCTGACCAGTTCCTCGGCTGGTGCGTGCTGGCAGCCTGCGACCGCCTGGGAATTGCAGTTCCCGAGCAGTTCAGCGTGATCAGCGGCGGATTCCAGCGCCGCGAGCTGCGCGATCTGCCCGACCGCCTCAGCCGAATGGACGAAGGCCCCCCTGAACTCGTTGGCCGCATGGCCGTGGACCTTCTGATGCAGATGCACGCCCTGACCCACCCTGTCCATCTGTTCACCGGCTACCAGTGGGTCGACCGCGGCTCGACAAGCGCGCCACGCCAAGACCCCGCACACAGCCGCCCGTCGCAGACCACTCCATAGATAAGTGGATCACGGCAGCCGCCGGTTCACCCGAGCTGCGACCGTAAGGAAGCCGGCGGCTTGTGCCCACGCCAGTCCGTCGCTCTTTCCCCGAACGATCATGTTGATTTCAAGCAACACCGCCAAGACCGGAAGCTTTGCGAAACGTGCGGGTTGTAACAACTGCACATGTATATGGTTACGAACGTTAGCCAGTCCGAGGCCCAAGCATCCGTGGCGAAAACAATCTGTGATGGACGAAACGTGTTGACACATGTCAACACGCGGACATGACCGGCAGAAATCACTGTTTGGCAAGAGATGATTGTAACTGCTTTTATAAACATGTTTTACGGTCTGACAGACGCGGATTCCCGGTTCTTCAGCAAAGGCTGGTACGCGGTTTGCTCCATAGCATAACGTTGATGCGGCGTTTCTCGGCCACGGTCAGTCCGTGGAAACAGAATCTAGGAGTGGGACAATGGAAACAACGTTGCGAAATGGTCTGGTGCCGGTGACGGTCCTGGCGATCCTGGCGTTCGCAGGCCCGGCGTCAGCCGATCTGATCTGGTCGCTGGACAACAACGGCACTTGGGCCACCGGAAGCAACTGGACTCCCGCTGGCCCGCCGCTAAGCACCGACACTGTAGTCTTTCAGGACGCCGGTATCACCACCGGCCGAACGATCACGCTGTCAGGCGGGGCGGGCGATGTCGCCAATACCGTCAACGTGACAGGCTCGTATGGCTGGACCTGGAAGACCGGCGCCCTGACGGTCGGCGCGGGCGGGTTCAACTACGGCAGTACCGGCACTTCGACATTCAGCGGAACCCTTGCAGGCGCTGGTGCCGTGAACATGACGGCCGGCACACTGAACCTTGCCACCGGAACTTACACGGGCAGCACTATCGTCGGTGGGGGGACCACGCTGGCTCTCACCGGTTCGCTCACCGGGACCAGCGGGGTCACCGTCAACGGAGGGGGCAACCTTCAGTTCGTGGGAGGTGGGACGACGGGTTTTAACAATACTCGGCTGGCCGACACCATCCCCGTCACGCTCCGTAGCGGGACCCTTTCCGTCACGGCCACGTATGCTTCTGACAACTCTAACGTGAACAACAAAGAGACTGTGGGAACGGTGAATTTGGATTACGGACACTCGACGTTGGATGCCTATGGACAGTATACCACCGCCCGGCTGACGGTGAATAACCTCGTTCACCAGCCCGGCAGCACCGTCTACTTTCATCGCGCAAGTACGAGCACGAGCGTAAGCGGTGGACGGTTCTACCTCCTCAACGTAAACGGCACCCCGACGACGAATAGTTCTCTCGTGGGCGGTTGGGCTTATGAAAAGATAGACGAAACCAACACGCCCGACGCCTACCGCGACTACGACTTCGCATCGATCGCGACTTTCGGTTCTCCGGCGCAATATGCCGTAATGCCCATGTTGATCATAAACGCCACAAGTGGGGCTGTCACGGGAACCATGCCCCGGCCCGCCCAGGTGGCCGGTGAGACCGCCGGGACCTCTAACGTCAAGACGACCGCGGCCCAGAACACGCTGACCGCAAACGCCTCGATCAACTCGCTCGCGGTCAGGGGCGCCTTCGACAACAATCTGGGCGGGTACCAGTTGAACATCGTCACCGGCGGCCTGCTGCATTGGTCCCCGACCGCCAGCGACTACACGATAAGCAACGGCTCACTCACCTCCAGCGGCAGCGACGGAATGCTGTATCTGAACAATCAGACCGGCGCGATGACCGTGAGCGCGAACATCGTCGGCGCGACGGTCGGCGTGACGACGGCCGGGTCCATGACGCTGAGCGGGAACAACACCTTCGGCGGCGACCTCTACGTCAACGTTGGCACGTTGACGCTGAGCAACTCCAACACGTTCACCGGGACAGCCCAGGTCGTGCCGGGTGCCATTCTGCAAATCGGCGCCGCCGCCACGCTCTCGCCCCAGGCCGACGTCTCGTTGCTGTTCGACGGCGCGGGGTACGGCAAGCTTGACCTGCTGGCTAATGTGGCCGTGAAGGACTTGTTCCTGGGCGGCGTTGCGCAGCTGCACGGGACCTATGGCGCCGTCGGCAGCGGCGCGACGTACGTCGACAACAACTACTTCTCCGGCGCTGGGGTGCTGACGGTGGTCCCCGAGCCGGTGACGTTGGCGTTCCTGGCGGTCGGCGGGTTGGGCCTGGCCGGGGTGGGCCTGCGGCGCCGTCGGGTTTGCTGATAGTCACAGTATCAACGCGGAGCGGAGCGTTCAGAAACTGGGACACGGAGACCTTGCGTTCTCGGTCAGGCTCCTACTGGGCATACGTGTTGCCGGCAGCGGGGACCGTGGCGACGAGGAAGCGAAGTCAACGAACAGGCAAGACTATGATCCGCAAGAAGAAGCTGTTGCCCGCGAGAGTTCCTGCCGTGCGTCTGTCCCTGATTTTCGCCGCCTTGGCCATCGCCATCGCGACCCCGACCTCTGCCGCCTGGGCAGGCATTACTCTCAGCCAGGATTTCGATTCCGGATCGTTGAACGTGGCCGGGTCCACCGTCGCTGGCACAACGGTGAATCTCCAGCCCAAGCGGATCAGCAGCATGGAGTGGACCGGAAACCATTGGTGGGTGTCCTTCCAGGCCACCGGCGTGTCCGGGCTGACCCCGCAGTTCAATCTGGACATCAGCGACTCATTCCAGTCCACCGCCTCTTACACCTACAACGGGTTGAGGTTCGTCTACAGCTACGACCAGGTGAACTGGTCCTTCTTCAACAACGGCAGCACGGCCGGCAGCACGTACAGTTTCTCCAATAACGCGGCGTTCACGCAGAACAGCGTGTGGATCGCCTACGGTCTGCCCTACACGACGGCCATGGCGGGGGCGCACACGGCTTCGATCGCCTCCAGCCCTTACGTTTTGCCGACCGCGTCCGGCAGCGCAGCCCTGGTGGTCGGCCAGACCCTCGGCACCGGCGGCGGCGGATACACCGACAACATCGGCCGCATCGTACCCGCCCAGAACCTCTACGGCTATCACATCACCGACCCCGCGGTGACGGGCGTCAAAGAGAAGATCGTCCTGATTGCCGGCAACCACTCCGGCGAGACGACGGGTAACTACGTACTCCAGGGGGCGGTTGATTTCCTGCTCGGCGCCGACCCGGACGCCGTCGCCCTGCGGAAGAGGGCCGATATCTACGTCTACCCCATGACCGACCCGGAAGGCCGATGGGCCGGCTACTACCGCAGCGACCCTCAGAACCCCGCCAAGAACCACAATCGCTATTGGGATAACACCACCGGCTTCAGCGACCTGACCGCCCTGGAGACGGCCATGAAGGCCGACACCGGCGGCAACATCGACTACTTCATCGACTTCCACTCCTTCGGCGCGTCCAGCGGCTTGGGCCCCGCCGGCGTCGCTTATTACGACAACTTCACCGCCAACGCGGGCACGACGACGCTGATGAACGCGGCCAAGTCGCTGGAGCCAGGCTTGGCCGATTTGGGCACGGCGTATGGCGACGGGCCGGGCCTCTCCAACGCGTGGGCGGCCAGCACCTCGGGCTTGGGCGCCCGGGTATCGGTCTGCTTCGAGACCAGTTTCCTGGCCAACCAGCAGGCCGGCCGATACTACACCATCGGCAGCAACTATGTCCGATCCCTGCTGACCGCCGTCAACGCCGACCCGCCGCCTCCCGCCCCGCGCGGCGAGCAGACGTTTCTCACCCGGGTCCACAGCGCCGGGCCCGCCATGCACCTGCGCCTCGGCGACGCCGGCAGCGGGAGCGGCACGGTCGCGGCCGATGCCACCGCCCATCATGCCGGCGCCTACCGCGGCGGGGTCACTCTCGGCCACAGCGGAGCCTTCAACGTAGGCGCCGACACGGCCGCCCACTTCGATGGCGTCAATGATTACGTTGAAGTGCCCGACTTCACCTACGCCAACGCGCAGAAGGAATTCACTCTTGCCTTCTGGTTCAGCACGGACGACCT
>JAQTVL010000684.1 GCA_028706835.1 Phycisphaerae bacterium
TACTGCCGACAAGGTGGTCCATCACGTATACTGGCAGTCCGACGATGCGCCGCTGGAGTCGGCCCAGTACTGGAAAGACGCCGAGGCCTGGATTCGCAAGCCGTGACCGAGGACATTACGGATGACATCAAGCGGGCTTATAGCCCAAGGAGTACGTACGATGTTTCGCCCACAGATCAAAGTGCTGGACTGCACGATTCGCGACGGCGGCCTGGCGAACAAGTCGCAGTTCAAGCTGGAGACCGTCCGGGCGGTGTATCAAGCGGCCTGCGCCGCCGGCATCGACTATGTCGAACTGGGCTACCGCAACAGCCGGGAGATGTTTTCGCCCGCGGACTATGGCCTGTGGCGGTTCTGTGACGAGGACGATCTGAAGCGCGTGGTCGAGGGCGTCGACCGCCGGGGGACGAAGATCTCGGTGATGCAGGATGCCCACAAGGCCACGGCCCAGGACGTGCTGCCCAAGGAGCAGTCGGTGGTGGACATGATCCGCGTGGCCACGTATGTCAAGGACATCGACAAGGCGATTCGGCTGGCGAACAGCGCCACGGAAAAAGGCTACGAAGTGTCGATCAACATCATGGCGATTTCGCACGCGGCGGCGCCGTTCCTGGACGAGGCGCTCCAGCAGATCGAGGAGGAGACCAAGGCCCTGGCGGTGTATGTGGTCGACAGCTTCGGCTCGCTCTACAGCGAGACGGTAGACTTCTTCGTCAAGAAGTTTCAGACCTACCTGAAGACGAAGGAAGTCGGCGTCCACATGCACAACAACCAGCAACTCGCCTTCGCCAACACGATCGAGGGAATCATCAAGGGCGCGAACTATCTGGACGGCACGCTGTTCGGCCTGGGCCGGGCAGCCGGCAATTGCCCGCTCGAACTGCTGCTGGGCTTCCTGAAGAATCCGAAGTTCAACCTGATGCCGATCCTGGACGTGATCGGGCAGCACATCATCCCGCTTCAAACGGAGATCGAGTGGGGCTACCACGTTCCCTACATGCTGACCGGCATTCTGGACAAGCACCCCGACTGGGCCACCAAGTGGATGGCCACGCCCCAGAAGCACAACTACGTCGCGTTCTACAACCAGGTGACTGAACTGCCCGACCAATGAGCGGTCAGCCTCAGCTTCCAATCGCGGCCAGCCGATAACAGGAACAGCCGCGACATCGGTTCGCGCGGCCGGGCCGGCGAGGCTGCAATGTTTTGGATCCGCTACATCCTTGTCCTGCCGATTCTCCTGCTGCTGCTGGCGGCGGGGGTCGTGATCGCCGCGCGACAGGCGTGGTGGGCCGACCCGCTCGCCCCGGCCGGCGTGCTCGTCGTGCCCGACCAGGTCACCGTCGTCGGCTCGCCGCGGAACGTGCAGGCGACGATCCGGCCGCTTCAGCCCAGCCTGGCGCCGGGGGCGTGGGTTGGCCAAGCCGTCCTTTCCACTGGGGAGCCGGAGATCTTCATGGCCCACTCGCTGGGCGCCGGCTCACTGCGGACCCCGGCCAGCGAGGATGCCGGTGTTGCGTGCATCCAGGTGCGTGTGAGCCCGGAGTTCGGATTCGGCCCGCTGCGATCCATCGGCCAGGTGTGGCAGTTGCCCCACGGCCGGGAGGTCTGCCTGGTGGACCTGGAGGGGTTGCGGGGCATCGGCGATTCGCCGGCGGAGGTGCAGGTCCGCGGGTCATCCAGCCGATACCAGTTCAGCCGGGCGAAGCGCGACTGGCTGACGACGGAGGCGCACGGCTGCCAGCCGGTCTACCTGGCGGACGTGCGTTTCGAGGACTACAACGACGTGCGGGCGCAGTTGCAGGCGTCCGGTTGGCCGCCCGGGCCGCTGGTGATGTGGCGGACGTGGCCCCACAACGCGCCGGCGGCGAAGGATCGCGTGGTTGGGGACTTGCGTCGCCGGTTGAACGTGGTGCTTGCAGTCGCTGCCGAGGTTGGAGATAATCAGATGACCCTGCGCCAGCCGGAACGTTCCGGCGTGCCGGTGATCGTCTGGCCGAGGGATGAACCGCCCAGCCGATGATCGCCGGGCGGCTGATAATCAGGATGTGCTCCATGCGTAAGATGTTATTGCTGCCGGGCGTCGCGGTGCTCATGGCCCTGGCTGCCGGCTGCCAGAAGATCGAATACAAAGTGGTCACCGAACTGCCGCCGCCAGTGTTCGGCGACGAGGCGGCTGCCATAGTCAAACCGGCCCCCGGCCAGCAGGTCGCGGCGGTTGAACCACACCAGGGAAGCGGCAAGGTCGCCGTCGAGCCGCCGCGCGTCGTCGGCCCGAAGGTCGCCCGCGCCCCCGTGCCGGACTGGGAAACCCACTCCGCGGACAACAACTGGCAGTACATCATCATCCATCACTCGGCCAGCGCCCGCGGCAGCGCGTCAGCCTTCGACCGCGAGCACCGCGCCCGCGGGTGGGACGAGCTCGGCTATCACTTCGTCATCGGTAACGGCAGCGAGACCCGCGACGGCCAGGTCGAGGTCGGCCCGCGCTGGCGGACGCAGAAGCACGGCGCCCACACCAAGACCAACGACAACCGGTACAATGATTTCGGCATCGGCGTCTGCCTGGTGGGCGACTTCGAGACCGGCGGCCGGCCGAGCGCGGCCCACCTCGCCGCGGTTCAGCAGCTCGTCACCTCGCT
>JAQTVL010000685.1 GCA_028706835.1 Phycisphaerae bacterium
CCAGGACGTCTGGGCGGGCGGCACGGACATGCTGCTGAAACTGTGCGAGACGATCGTGGACGATCCGACCACCGAGGTGCCGGTCAAGACCAAGTTCACCTGGGCCGAGAAGATCGTGGCCGGCAAGGTCAAAGGCAAGATTGCCGTCGCGCAGGCGGTCGATATCGGCGGCAAGGGCGTCAACGTGCTGTTCATTGCCTCGGACGCCGGGGACAGGTTGTTCTCCTGGGACGCCGAGAAGCGGGCCTTTGCGGACCTGGCCGCCAAGGGGAAACTCGACTCGAAGTCGGTGCAGTCGGCCTGGGGCGATTTCAACGGCGATGGCCGGCTCGACCTCGCCTCCTGGGACGGAAAGAAACTCACGCTCTGGCAGCAGGCGGCTGACGGCGCGTTTGCCGCGGCGGACGTGCCGGCCGCGACGACCAGGCCGGATTGTCTTGGCCTGGCGGCTGTTGACGCCGGCGTGCCCGGCCGGGCAGGCTTGCTATGGAGCTCGTCGGGGGCGCCGGTCCTCCTTGTGCCGGACGCCCAGAAGGCGGCGACGTTCACGCCGCGCCCGCTGACGGCTGGCGCTTCGGCCTTGCGTGAGCCGGGGGCGGCTGGTCGATGCCTGGTGGCGGATTTTGACGGCGACGCCCTGGCGGACGTGATTCAGCCGTTTGCCAACGGGAGCCTGTTCTTCAAGGGCCTCGGCGGCGGCAAGTTCGCCGAAGGCGTGGCTTGCGCGGTCGCGCTCGGCACGGGGCGGGCGGCGTCGTTCATCGGGGACTGGGACCTCGACGGAAAGCTCGACATATTCACGGTGGCGGAGGATACCTCCCGGCTGTGGCAGAATTCGGGCAACGGGAAGTTCTCCGACCAGTTCGGGTTTCCGCTCCAGCAGAACCTGACGGGGGAACTCACGTACATCTCCAAGCCGTTCGGCATCGCCGGGAATACCTGCGACTTCAACGGCGACGGCATGCAGGACCTTGTCTTGTTCTACAGCCAGATGACGGGGTCGCAACTGTTCTTCAACCGTGGCTTCCGCAGCTTCGGCCACGGGCACAGTGTGGACCTGGAGGAAGGCGGGCTGCTGCCGGAGGTGTCCAAGGGGCAACAGGCCGGGGTCGTCGCCGACCTGGACGGCGACGGCGCACAGGACCTGCTGGTCGTCACGCTCGATGGCGATGTCGTGTTCTTCCCGCACAAGGCCGAGGCCGAGCCGCCGCGAGTGGTGAGGGTGGCGTTGCCGGCTGGGGGCCCCTATGCCGGCCCGCTGACGGTGACGGCCACCATAGGCAAGAAGCAGAACGCGTGGGTGGTTTCGCCGGGCACGGAGGCGTTCCTGGGCCGTCCGGGCGCGGGTTTTGTGGACTTCACCTGGAAGTTGCCCGGCGGCGAGCCGCGGAAGAAGAGGATCGTCCTCACGGACGAGCCTGTGCGGTTTGAGATTCCGACAGCCAAGCCTTGATTTCGTTTTCTGGCGGCCGTTGGCGCCGCATGAAGGAGGATGACCGCGGCCGCTCCATCGGCAACCTGGCCGGCTACTACCCGGAAGCGAGTTGGGGCCAGCTCAACCTGAACAACACCGCCGTCTACGTGCTCGGCCGCGGCAAGAACGGGGCGATCCCGACGGTTCGCTCCGAGAGCCTGCGGGAAGCGTGCAGGAGCTGGAGGCCCGCGTCTATCTGGAGAAGGCCTGGCTGGACGAGGCTGCGACCCCCCTGCTCGGCGAAGAAGTGAACTGCGGCCGCGGATCGCCTGATTACCCCGTCCGCTCGGGTGCGGCAATTTGCACCCGTTGTCAGGGCCGTACTCTGGCCGCCGGTATTCCGCCGAAGCCGGGCCACGCCACCCGGTCGATTTTCCCGCCTAACCTTTTTAGTTCACTATTGTCAACTATTCCAGAAACGCAAATATCCGCCGGGATGAAGGGTCTGGCGTCAGGCCCGCCGGCGGAACCGAACCTCGCAGCAGCAAGGAGAAACATCATGAACGCGAACCGAATCATCAAGACCGCCGGACTGCTCGCCGTGCCGCTGATGATGCTGACCGGCCTGGCCCAGGTCGCCCAGGCCGACCCGTGGGGCTATTCCGCCCCCGCCCCCCGCAGCCAGACGACCGTTGTGAACGTCTACAACACGACCATCAACAACACGTACATCAGCAACACCTACAACGTGAACAGCAACAACACGACCTACGTCGCGCCGCCGATTGCCCCCCGGCCGACGGCTTTCGCCGGCGGGTATTCGGGGTGGGGCAACCGGCCCGAGCCCCCGTTCTGCCGGCCGACGGGTCACGATTTCGGCGGTTACTACCGCCCGCCGACGATCGAACATCGTGGCTGGGGGTCGTCTTCCTTCAGCTTCTCGTTCGGTCGGTTCGGGCGGTAAACGATCCGGAACCATGCGTGCCGCGAGAACACTCAGCCCCCGGACCTTTCGGTTCGGGGGCTCTTGCCTGTACGCCTCTGTCTGCATCGACCAGAACAGCCTTGCGGGATCACGGCCCGTAGAGACAATGAGAACGCCCCGGTCAACGACGGGTGTGGGCGGAAGCCACACGGAGCATCCCGGAGCGAAACATGTTCGCATCCGACGGTCGACGGGCGAACGGGTTGGCGGAATGCAGGATCGAGTGGGCGGCGACCACC
>JAQTVL010000686.1 GCA_028706835.1 Phycisphaerae bacterium
CCATCAGAGAGTTGGATGACGAGATCGAACAAGGGTCGGGTGGGGTTCCGACGTATTCGGGAGTCAACGTCAGCGAGAACAGCGCATTGAACTTCTCGGCGGTGGCCGGCTGCGTTCGGGTGAGGGGCGAGGGATTGGCGGCGCCGTCTTTACACCTCTACAAGCGGACGAGCAAGGGCGCCGACAAGGCCGTGGACCACGGGTTGTACTACATGGTCCATGATTCCCCAAACATCGAGATGACCTCGGTCCACTGGCGCGAGGCCGGGAGCGGCCACCACGATACTTGGGGCAACCATTACTCGTGGATCGACGTGCAGAGGATAGGCCGGAGCGCCGGGTTGGTTCGTCAGTTGTACCCATTGAAGCCCGACCGGGTAAGGCCTTACCGCGACGAGGCTAAGAACCGCCTGAAATACGAGTTCACGCTACGCAAGGCTGACGGCACCGAAGAGAAGATCACGTACGACATGTCGGAGATCCTGCACGTCCCAGGTTGGGGCTACGATGGCGTCATGGGTTACTCGCCTGTGTCTATCCTCCGTCAGGCGATTGGTCTCGGTCTGGCGGCTGAGCAATACGGTTCCACGTTCTTCGGCCAGGGCACCCACGTGGGCGGCGTGGTCAGCTACCCACAAGCGGTGAAGCAGGAACAGGTTGACGAGATCAGAACGAAACTCAAAGAGGACTATGCGGGGCTGAAGAAGAGCCATAGCGTCATGGTATTGGCGGCGGGCGGCACATTCACGCCGGGGTCCATGCCTCTCGAGGATGCGCAATTCCTCGCTACCCGCAAATTCCAACTGGAGGAGATCGCGCGGATCTATAGGGTTCCGATGCCCCTTCTCCAGAACACCGACCGCGCCACGTTCTCCAACATCGAACACGAGTTCATGGAATTTGCCACGATGACTATGACCATTTACTGCCGCGAGTGGGAGCAGGCAATGAACATGAAGCTCCTTACCCAGGCGGAGCGTGACGAGGGCTATTTCCTGGAATTCGACTTGAACTCCCTCCTCCGGGGCGACGCCAAGTCCCGTGCCGAGTTCTACGAGAAGATGATCCTGATGGGCGCCTTCTGCCCCAACGATGTCCTCGAGAAAGAGAACATGAACAAGCGTACTGACAAGGGCGGCGACGCTTATTTGGTAGGCGGCACCAGCGGACAGGGGACTACGGTCGACAAGAAGGCGACCAGCAACGCCAGCAACCGGGTCGGCGACGGGGTTGTTGATGAGAAAGACGAGAAAGACCCGGCTTCCCATCTCGAGGAAGTTCGGTTGCGGGCCCGGTTGGAACCCGTGAATGCCGAGGCTTGGGCGCGGATTGTGGCCCGTGAGCAGAAAGATATTCCCCAGTCGGCCGAAAAATGGGCCAAGAAAGCGGATCCCTCGGGGTTCGTCTCGTGGCTTTCCTCATATTTTGCCGAGCACCAGGAGTTCTGCGGGCGGGTTTTAACCCCCTATTACGACGCTTTAGGCGATAGAAACGAGGCAGAATCCCAAGCGAATGTCAGGGTAATGAGCTTGAAAGCGGCGTTGTTCGGGGTGAAACCCGATGAAACCGAGCGGATAAAGGCCGCATTGGAAGAGGTGGCCGCCAATGCCGTTGCCTAAACCGCGCAGGGACGAGAGCCACGACGACTGGATGGATCGCTGCATGGCGAACGAGACCATGCGCGAAGATTACCCCGACTCGGACCAGCGCTACGCGGTGTGTCAGAGCCAGTGGGACGACAAGGAGGACAAGGATATGGCGGGCAAGGCGGGCAAGGCGTTCTGGCAGTTCAAACCGCAGGCGGCGACTAAATCCGCCGACCTGACGCTCTACGGTCCCATCAGCTCAACAACCTGGTGGGGAGACGAGGTCACTCCCAAAGCATTTAGCGATGAACTGAAGGCCCTGGGTGACATCGACAACCTGAACATCCATATTTTCAGCGAGGGCGGCGACCCGTTCGCGGCCCATGCCATCCACGCAATGCTCCGGGCGCATAAGGCATACAAGACGGTCTATGTCGAGGGACTGGCCGCTTCTGCGGCCTCACTCATCGTCATGGCCGGCGACAAGGTAATCATGTTCGGCAATTCGATACTCATGGTGCATAATCCGTGGGCCTTCGCGATTGGCAACTCGGCTGAGCTCCGCAAAAAGGCTGAGGACCTGGACAAGGTTCGAGACTCGATGCTTGTCACGTATCAGGCCAAAACGGAGCTGAGCAAGGAAGAGATCGTTGCCCTCCTTGACGTCGAGAAGTGGATGACCGCGCAAGAGGCGGTCGACTACGGTTTCGCCGATGAGGTCGCTGAGGAAAAGCAGATAGCGGCTTCGCTCCGTGCTGACGGCAAGCTCATCATCAACGGACGCGAAGTGGAGATCGCGGCGTACCGGAATTTCCCCAAGGACAGGTTCCCGGCGGCAACGCCTGAACCACCCGCGGTCCCATCCGTGAACCCGCCGGCGGGTCCTATGGCAAAAGCCCCCGATCCGCCCAAGGTCGATCCTCCCACCACCAATCCCGCCCCGGTTGCGCAGGCGCCTGCCGGGGATTCGAGTGCTGACGGTGAGCTGCAGACGCAACTCGATCTGCTCCGCATGAGGGCGCAAGCCCTACAGGTAGATACC
>JAQTVL010000106.1 GCA_028706835.1 Phycisphaerae bacterium
GATCACGATCCATCGCCACGCCCGCCCGGGCAGGACGTGGTTCCGCCAGCCGGCCTCGATGTCGTCGAGCGGGCGGGCGACCTCCGGCGCGGAGGTCGGCCAATCGTAGGGCGGCTCGACGAAGACCGGCGGCGGCAGGTTGTCGAGCACGCGCGACTGGCGCGAGGAGCAGCCGGCGGCCAAGCCGACAAGGAGCGTGAGAGTCAACAGGGTCGCGCGGGCAAGACGCATACGGGCATCATACCCGGAACGAGAGGACCAAGGCCACTAGTAGAGCGTCACAGTCCGTTTGATGGGTGCCATGGCTGGAACGCCGTCCGGTTGTTTGGGACGGCGGGCCAGCCATGTTCGCCGTGGGCAGACATGCCTGCGACAAAACAGCCGTCGCAGGCATGGCACCCGATCCATCAATCGGAGTGTGAAGGACTACTAGATGTAGTGGGACACGCCGGCGGGACCACTATTCTGCAAAGAATGTTCCACGTGGAACAACAGTCGGCGGCTGATGTTTGACCCGAAACAGTGGAGGCGAGAGGGTCGAAGTTCGAGGGGCGAGGGAAGATGCTTGGCCCCGCGTGGAGCGCGGGGCGCGATGTTCCACGTGGAACATTGCGGCGAGGGGGCGTGGGTCGCGGAGTGCGGGCAATGTTCCACGTGGAACATTGCACGGGTGGTAGGCGGAGCGCGAGCGATGTTCCACGTGGAACATTGCCCCCAGTCCGTCGGCGAAAAGGCGAGGGGACGGGGGATGGGTGCTGTAATATGAGTCCGAAATCCAAGGGGACGATTCCACTCCGGTGCGTATTCTAAGTACTTAATACACATGCACTTCTGAAGTATTTCAAAAGAGGAAATGGGGGATGGAATCCTTGAGAAGTTGGTTTTCAGGACGGGGGGGGCGGGTGAAAACCAACTTCTGAAAACCAACCTACGCCCGGGGTCGAACACTTCTTCGATCTCTCTTACCTCTTCTTCAGGGCAATTCTCACGCTGGCGATGCCGTGGGCGGGGATTCGGACGGTGAAGCCGCCCTTGGCAGCCTTCGCGGACGACCTGGGCAAAGAGCGCTCCAGCAGGTCGACCTCGACCGGCGAGCCGGCGACGGGCAGCAGCTTCTCGTTCAACGTCAGGCGGGCGGTCACGGCCCGGCCCTCCGTCGATTGGAGGCGGAACACGAGCGCGTTGGCGTCTTCCGCCTTCTTCACGGCGGCGAGGATCACGCCCGCAGGCGAGACAGTCACGCCCGAGGCCGCGAGCGGCAGGCGGGCGCGGTGGAGGTCGGTCGGGACGATCTGCATCGGCTGGTTCAGCGCGGCCCCACGGCGGACGAGGTCGGCGACGGAACCCTTGCCGCCGCGCGGCAGGACGGTCAACTGGATCTGGTGCTCGCCGATTTCCGGCAGCGGGTCGGGCTCGTAGCTCGACCGGATCAGCGTGATCCGCAGCGTCGCCCCGTCGAGCGCGTGGCCGTGCTTGGAGTCGTTCAGCAGCGCGAGCGACGCGGCCTTTCCCACGACCTCCGCCCAGCGCAGCGCCGGCACTTCCACGCCGGTGGTCAGTTTTCGCTCGATCGAGCCGAACGGAATCTCGTATCGGCCGACCGCCCGGGCGAGCGACGTGGGGAACTTCATCCGCAGGGTCGGCGTGCCGATGGCCGGGCCGCCGCGTTCCAGCCAGTTGGCCACGATGGAAATGCCGACGCCCGGCTCGCCGGCTTTGAGCGAATAGGTGACGGTGAACGTCGAGTCGTTCAGCTTCATTTTCGCGACGACACTGGCCAGGTGCGGGCCGGACTTCCCTTCCGCCAGCGACTCGACCGGCAGCGAGACCACCCGCAGCGGCTCGGCGATCACCCAGGCCGACATGCCGCCCGGCCGCTCGAGCACGTACTCCAGCAGGCCCAGCGGGTCGTCGGGGCGGGCGAGGTCGACGCCGGTGGCCTTGTCGACGAGCTTGCAGATGCCGCCGGTGGCGCGGTCGAACTGGGCGAGCGTGAATTCGTTTTCCAACGTGAACGCCGGCGAGGACTCGCCCGCGTGAAGCAGGTCGTGCTTGACCAGCTTGACCGGCTGGCGCGGCCCGGGGCACTCGCCCGGCTCGACGGCCAACGCGGCGTAGCCCAGCGGCCCGACATGGACGGGGGCAACCAGCTCGACGAACTCGTGGCCCCAGTAGCCGCCCTTGTTGGTGACTTGCGCCGGCGTGGTGTTGCCGTCGGCCTGGCGAACGACGAACCGTGGCCTCTTCCGGTCGCGCTCGTGGGGCGAATCCCAGACGGTGAGCGTGACGACCTCGTCGCGCGACCAGCCAGCCGGGTTGAACACGACGAACGGCCGGGGGCCATCGACCACGCCGAGATTGGCAGCCGACATGCGCTCGGCGTTGGCGCCGAACCCGACGCCGGCGCCGACGGCGATGCTCTCCGGGCTGGCCGGCGCGGGCGATGCAGCCAGGGCGGCCGTGCCGATGGCTGCCGCCAGCGCCCGTAGCGAGTCGGCCTTTATCGCGCCCGTCGCCGCGGTCGTCTGCTGGAACAGGCCGGACTGATACTCCCGCGTCGCCCGTACGCCGGAGCCGGGCAGGATGTCGTGGAAGTGGCCGAACAGCGTGTTCGTCCAGCCGCGGTGCAGCGCGTCGGCCGGATACGCCCGCCCGAGCGCGGCCAGGCTGACAACCGCCGCTGATTCGGCGACGACCAGTTCGCTCTCCGCCCGGCGGTTGTGCCGCTTGATCTGCGTCTGCGTGGTGTAGCAGCCGGAGAATTCGAGGTTCAACTCGTCCGTGATGACCGGCCAGCGATCGCCGGCCGCAAGAAGCCGCTCGAAGCACGCTTTCGCGGTGGCGAATCGGAAGTTCGGGTAGATCGGCCAGCCGTTCATCTCGCGGGCGCGGACGATGTCGCGCCGTGTGGGCCCGCCGCCGTGATCGCCGACGCCGTAGACGTTCATCCAGTCGCGCAGGCCGGTCTTGCCGCAGAACTTGAGCATCGCGGCCGCGTTGTGGGGGCCGATGTGGTCGTTGTACCAGGTGCTCTCCAGGTCCACGAGGATGCGCGACCCGTCCGGGCCCTGCCACCAGAACACCGGCGGCTTGTCGATCAGCTTGCCACCGCGGCACATGTAGTAGCACCGCACGCCGCCGCGCGACGAGATCGACGGGATCGTCCAGGCGTGGCCGAACGTGTCCGGCGACCACTCGACGGGCAGGTCGGCCGCGCCCAGGCCGAGCAGTTCCTGCATGTAGCGGCGCGTGTAGAGCAGGTGCCGGGCGAGGGCCTCGCCGCCGGCCAGGTTCTTGTCGCCCTCGACCCAGGTGGCCGCGGCTACTTCCCAACGGCCTTGGGCGACGCGCCGGCGGATCCGTTCGAGCAGTTCGGGGTGATGCTCCGCGACGATCTGGTAGACCGACGCCTGGCTCTGCGTGAATGTGAAGTCGTCGAACTCCTCCATCAGCCGAAGGACCGTGAGGAACGTGTCGTTGGTGACGGCCACGGTCTCCGGCCAGGACCACATCCAGTTCATGTCGATATGCGCATGGCCGACGCAGTGGATGGTGTAGGTCTTGGCGATCTTGCCGATGGGCGCGAGCATCGCCTCCGCCCGGGCGACGGCGGCGGGCACATCGCCGCCAGCCAGCGCGTCGGCAACGAGCCTGCCGGCCCGCTCGATCAGCGTGGGCCAGTCGCGCTTGTGCAGCAGATCGGCGAGGCCCTCGGCAAACTCGACCTCCGCGAGAAGCCGCTCGACGCACGCCCGGTTGTCGCTTGTGACCAGATCGAGTTCCTGCCGAATCCGCCCGATGATCTGACTCATGTGTGGCTCCAAAGATGTAGGCGTAGAGCATAGCGAGCAAGGCAGTACGGGGCAATAGAAGCAGCGGCGATGCAGACACCGCGCTTCGCAGACGGGCGGATCGCGAGTCGTTACTTCCTCGCCCGAAAGATGATGAACGGCGGGTAGTGGCGCTCGTCTTTCCAATAGGGCTCGTCGGGGTAGGTGTTCATCGTCGGCTCGATGACGTGCTCGATGATGAAGCCGGCGGACCGCAAGGCGTCGAGGTAGGTTTCCCGCGAGTGCCAGAAGTCGTGCAGCACTAGGCCGCTGCCGTCCTGGAACTGCACGTCGAGCGGGGTGCCCTCTTTCAGCACGTCTTTGGGCACGCGGCGCATCGAGTAGAAGTCCCGGCCCGGGGCGTCCGGGTGCGGCTCGGAGAGGACATAGGTGCCGCCGGCCTTGATGCGCTCGTAGATCGCCTTCAGGATGCGGTCCAGGTCCGCACGCTCCTTCACGCAGCACAGGACGAACGTGGAAACCGCGACGTCGATAGCCCGCAACGGCACCTGCGACAGGTCGCCGCTGTTTATCAGGTAGTAGTTGATCCGCTCCGCGTGCTTCCGCCGGGCCTCGTCGATCGCCTGCGACGAAATGTCCACGCCGATGACGTGCGCCCCGCGGTCGCGCAGCAGCCGCGAAAACCGCCCGTTGCCGCAGCCGTAGTCCAGCACCGTCCGGTTGGTCAACGGGCACATCAGCCGCTTGACGACCGAGTACCCCAATCGCCAATCCATGATCGCGTGGCGGGGGTCGTGATACTCCCGGAAGAAACGTGCTCTCGCCTCGTCATCGGAGACAACCTCGTCCGGTGCGACCAGCGGGTGAGACATAGCCCTGCTCCCTTGGTGCGTACGGCGCTTCATTGTCCAATTGTAGGTCGGCCAGGGGCGAGGCGGCGAGATGCTTGTTCAATGGCGGGCCTGCCAGCGGCGGCACTCGTCCAGCACCGCGTCGACGATCTGCGACGCCGGCACGGTCCGCACCTTTCGCCCGGCCCGGTAGATGTCCGCCCGATCCGCCCCGGCGCAGACGGCTACGTCGGCCCCCTCCGCCTCGCCGGGGCCGTTCACCACGCAGCCCATCACGGCGACCCGCAGGCCGGTCTTCAACTCGGCCAGCCTCGGGCGAAGCGCGTCCACCAGCGCCACCAGGTCCACCTCAACCCGGCCGCAGGTCGGACAGGCGATCAGTTCCGGCTCGGTCCGCGCCCGCAGGCCGAGCGAGCAGAGGATCTCCTTGCCGGCCTGCACCTCGTGGATCGGATCGGCGGCGAAGCTGACGCGGATCGTGTCGCCCAGGCCGTCCGCCAGCAGGGCGCCGAGCGCGACCGCGGAGCGGATCGTGCCGGTCTCCGGCGGGCCGGCGTGGGTGACGCCGAGGTGCAGCGGGTAATTCCAGCGGGCGGCGATCTGGCGATAGACGTCGATGACCGTGCGGGCGTTGTGGCTCTTGGCCGCCAGCACGATATCGGCGAAGTTCGCGTCCTCGAAGATGCGGATGTACTCAGCGAGCTTGGCGACCATCAACTCGACCAGCGTCATCTGGCGGTCGGCTTCCCGGCGGGACGCATCGCGGCGCTCGACAGCCGAGCCCTCGTTCACGCCGATGCGGATGGGCACGCCGCGTTCGCGGCAGGCGTCGATGACGCGGCGGACCTGGGCGCGGTCGCTGATGTTGCCGGGGTTCAGCCTGATCTTATGCACGCCGGCCGCCACCGCCTCCAGCGCACGGTCGAAATGGAAATGCACGTCGGCGACGATCGGCACGTTCGCCTGCCGCAGTATCTCCGGCAGCGTGTCGGTGTCGCGTTTGGTCGGCACGGCGACGCGGACAATGTCCGCGCCGGCGTCAGCCAGCCGGTTGATCTGCGCGACGGTCGCATCGATGTCAGCCGTATGCGTGGAGGCCATGGTCTGGACCGACACCGCCGCCCCGCCGCCGATGGCGACGGAGCCGACATGGACCTGTCGCGTGTGTTCGCGAGTAAACATGATGCTTGTATGGTATCACGCCGCCGGCGGTTCGCGAAAGACGAAGACGAATGGGCGAGGGGCGACAAGAAAAGACGCGAAGCGACTCCTCGTTTAGCCGCAGGACCGAAGGTCCGCGCTTTGGTTCTCCGGAACCCGTGACCGCCCATCCTCACCCGGCGCCGCTGGTGACACTGTTGATCAACGCCCCCAGCGGGGCATGCATCGCCTCGACAAAAAGCTGCTCGATAATCAGAAACACCACGATTGCGATCGCGTTGAGAATCAGCGTCAGTCTCGGGCTCGGCAACAGTTCCTTGGACAGCGTGAAGACGAGCAACCCAGCCACGACCCACGTAGCCGCCGGGTGGAGAAAGACCATCGTCAACTTCGGCAGAGTCGTGTTGAAATCCTGGAATATCTTTTCGAACTTCGGCACCTGGAATACCACCCTGAATAGCAGGAACCCGCCGAGCACCAGTGCGATCGGCAGCGCGATCCGCGACAAGATGCGGTAGACCTTGAGTTCGATAATGTCCATCATGACTCCTCTATAGCCATTCTCTTGGCGGCTTCGGCGCTCGTCGCGATCGTATCGAGGCGAATTCCTTTTGCAGCTGGTCCCGCACAACTTCCCATGGCACGAACTGCGCCCGTCCTGCCCGTATGTCCTTCAGTCGGCGGGCAATCTCTTCTTCCTGCGACTTGCTGAGTGCGAAGCCCCTCTTCATGTCTTCCCTCCCTGAGCATCCGGCGAGACAACTGACACGGCTGTGACCTTCCGCCCCAGCGCGATCATTGCCCGGCTGGTCAGCAGAGTTAGCGCCAGCAGGACCGCCATCGCGACCACGCCGGCCCATCGCCCAGCCGCGGCGCAGAAGGCGGCGTCGTAGGCCAGCAGCCACATCAGGCCCAGCCGCATGGCCATCCGGCCCTTGTCCGGGCCGGTCGGAAATCGCGGGCTGAACAGAATCGAGAACAGGACGATGATGTAGGCAGCCGCGACGATCAGCGGGAAGACCAGGAATCGCATCGCCGGAATCGTCGACGAAACGTCGCCGGCCACCGCCTGCCAGACCGTCCGCAGGTTGAACACGTCGAACAGGAGAAAGTCGATGCCGATGACCGCGAACGCCAGGCCCCAGCGCGTGAGGGTCCGAATCCTGGGACGCTTGTCTTCCCATCCGTAGGCGATCCAACTGACGACCGTCACGTGCGTGAACAGGAACAGCGAGTTCCACACCGGGCCGTTGCACCACTCGGCGGCGACACAGGAAATCTGGCAGTGAATCGCGCGGATCAGCCCGAGCAACAGCAGGCCGACCAGCGGGGCCTTCTTCGCGCCGGTGTCGTAGACAACGATCATGAAGACGGCGATGCCCGCCACCCAAACGCTGGCCGGCACGCTGTCGACCGACGCCGGGTTGGCGTAAACCCACGCGAGCGAGATCGCGCCAACGGCCAACAGGATCGCGAACAGATTGGCGGACCGCAGTCGCACGCCGCCGCTGGGGATCGGCTTGCCGGGAGCATCTCGGCGGGCGTCCATCACGTCGTTGAGCACCATGCCCAGGCCGTAGAGGCAGAAACTGACAGCCGCCAGTAGCGCCAGGTCGCGCAGCGGTGGCAGGGCGAACGGAGACAGGCGGCCGGCGTCGGCCAGGTCGCGGCCCATCCAGCGCACCGCCCAGGCATCGCCGATGGCGGTGAAGACCAGCGGAAGGCGCATCAGGCGAAGATACTGGAAGAGCATTCGCATAGCCAGTCCGGATTCTAACTGGCCACTGACCACTAGCCACTGGCCACTATTTGCCTTATGATACTGAAACCGTTGCCAAATAGGGAGCAGCCATCATGGGACAAACCATCGAGGGTAAGTTCGTTCCGCCGCCGACAGGGCCGCTGGCCATCGTCGCGTCCAAGTTCAACCGGTTCATCAGCGATCGCCTGGTGGCGGGGGCGCTGGACGAGTTGGATCGCCTGGGCGTCGGCCGGGACAAAGCGGATGTGGTGTGGGTGCCGGGCAGCTACGAGATTCCGCTGATCGCCCGCAAGCTGGCGGAGAGCGGAAAGTACCAGGCGGTCGTCTGCCTGGGCGCGGTGATCCGCGGGCAGACCGACCACTACACCTACATCGCCGCCGAGGCAGCCAAGGGCGTCGCCAACGTAGCGACGGCCACGGGCGTGCCGGCGATTTTCGGGATCATCACGGCCGACACGCTGGAACAGGCGATCGACCGGGCCGGCGGCAAGGCCGGCAACCACGGCGCCCGGGCGGTCGAGTCGGCGCTGGAGATGATCAGCGTGATCAGCCAGTTGGGCAAGGGCGGCGGGAGCCGGGGCAGATGAATATTCGTCGGCGAGCACGGGAACTGGCGTTGCAGGCGCTGTTCCAGTTCGACGTGCAGGGCGAGCCGTTCGCCGAGGAGTTGGATGGCTTCCTGAGGGACAGCACGGACCAACTGGACGTTCGGCACTTTGCGCGGAAGCTGGCCCACGGCGCCTGGGAGCGCCGGGCCGAGGCCGACGCGATCCTGAACAAGCTGACGGTTCGCTGGTCGATCGACCGGATGGCGATCGCGGACCGCAATATCCTGCGGATGGGCATCTACCAGCTCCTGCACTGCCCCGAAATCCCCGCCCGCGTCGTCATCAACGAGGCCATCGAGCTCGGTAAACGCTACTCGACCGTGGAGTCGCCGCAGTTCATCAACGGCCTGCTGGACGCCGCCAACAAAGACATCGGGCGGAAGGAGCCGGAGCCGTCCGCGGAACTGGAATCTGTCACCGAGACCGCCGAGGAAGGCGATGAGACCGCGGATGACGACGATGAATAGACCGTCTGGCCGCCGTCATGGAGCGGCGATTGCCTGACAAGAGCAGAAGATGTGGAGACTGAAAGGAGTGGGGTGCGGTGAGTCGGCAATACACCATCAGCGATGGGAAGATGATCCTGAAACTTCAGCGGGCCCGCGAGGGCGGCTTCATCGTTACTTCGCCATTGGACCCGGAGTTGATCACTCAGGCTGAAACCATTGAAGAAGCCTTCACCAGTGCCCGTGACGCGCGCAAGTCCCTGGTCCGGTTGCGAGTCAAACGGCTCAGGTGCCTTGCGCTGGCGGGGTCAAGATAGCTCGAATCGCCTTCTCTGTGTCCTCTGTGCCTCTGTGGTGAATGCTGTTGGAGTTCCCATGGGTTTCTTTGGAAAAGCACTGGCCAAGCTCAAGACCGGCCTGACCAAAACGCGTAACGTGTTCCTCGGCGGGCTGAAGGCGATCCTGCCGGCTGGGCGAAAGATCGACGAGGAATTGCTCGACAAGCTCGAGGAGCAGTTGATCGCCGCGGACATCGGCGTGCGGACCACGATGCGGATCATCGAGGACCTCAAAATCGCCTACCGCGAGAAGAAGATCGCCACCAGCGAGGACGTGCTGGCGGCGCTGAAGAACGAGATGAAGATGTACTGGCCGCCGGCGGACCGCTCGCTGCACTTCGCACCGTCGGGCCCGACGGTGATCCTGGTCGCCGGCGTGAACGGCGTCGGCAAGACCACCTCCATCGCCAAGCTCGCCCAGCACCTCACCGACCAGGGCAAGAAGGTGATGCTGGCTGCCTGCGACACGTTCCGGGCAGCCGCCGTCGAGCAGCTCACCATCTGGGCCACCCGCACCGGCGTGCAGATCGTCAAGCACCAGCAGGGGGCCGACCCCGCCGCCGTCGCCTTCGACGCCTGCGAGGCAGCCGTGGCCCGCAACGTCGACGTGATGCTGGTGGACACCGCCGGGCGAATCCACACCAAGGACCACCTGATGCGGGAGTTGGGCAAGATCAAGCGGGTCGTCGGGAATAAGATCCCCGGCGCCCCGCACGAAGTCCTGCTCGTCCTGGACGCGACCACCGGCCAAAACGCCATCAGCCAGGCGAAGACCTTCACCGACGCCGCCGGCGTGACCGGCATCTTCCTGGCCAAGCTGGACGGGACCGCCAAGGGCGGCATCGTGGTGGCGATCCGCAACGAGGTGTCGCTGCCGGTGAAGTTCATCGGCGTGGGCGAGAAGACGGAGGACATCGAGCCGTTCGACCCGGAGACCTTCGTCGAGGCGCTGTTCGAGTAGGCAGCGTGCCCCCATGACCCCGCCAGGCCCCCGCGCCGTCGCCGCCATCGCCTGCCTCTGCCTGCTGCTCGCCGCCTGCGGCAAGAAGGACGCCCCCACCCGCACCGCCGGCCCGACGACGCCCCAGGAATGCTGGACGCAGTTCCAGACGGCCATCGGGGCGAAAGACTATGGACGGCTCTACGACTTGCTTTCCAGCCGCGATCACAGGGCCATCGCCGCCGACCTGGACAAACTCAAGTCGCTCGGCCAGCCGCAGCTCGACATGGCCGCCGGGAAGTTGAA
>JAQTVL010000107.1 GCA_028706835.1 Phycisphaerae bacterium
GGTCGTCACGTAGAACTTGCTCACGGTGTAGTCCCTGTTGTTGAAAGATCCCCGGGGGATCGGATTGGCTCTATTCGACGCGCTACGACGCCGACGGCTCCGATGGCGGGGCCGGCGGCGGAGTCATGTCACGCGGGGGCGGCTCCCGTCGCGGCTCCTGCGGGCCGGGGTTGCGATCCTGTCGGCCCTGCTGCCCTTGGGCGTTCTGCTGATTCTGCCCGCCCTGCCCGCCCTGTCCACCTTGCCCGCCTCGGCCTCGACGGCGACGACGGCGCCGGCGGCCCTGGCCCGGCAGGCCGGGCTGACCCGGCTGGCCCTGGGCACGCTGTTGCTGCTGTTGCGGCGGGCGCGGGTCCCGCGGCGGGCCGGATTGCGCCTGGCCCTGGGGTTGCTCCACGTCTTCCTCGTCGTCGCCGGCCTCGTCGCCCGGTTCGCTCTGGGGGCCTTCGACGCCCGCGCCGGCGGGCGCGGATTGCCCGGCCGCCGGCTGGTCGCCGAAGCCCGCCTCGTCGATCAGCTTGACGCGCTTGGCGTCGAGGTCGCGCGGAGGCCGGCGGCCTCGGCCGCGATCGGATTCCGGCGGCCGCTCGACCGGGGCGGTCTTCACGTTCCGCTCCAGGATGGCCTCGACGGGGACGACCACGCGGGCCGGCTCGCCTTCCATGATCAGCACGACCAACTGCGTGAGTATCTGCCGGTCGATCACCTTGCCCACGCCGCCCTCGATTCGCACCCGGCTGTTGAGCGCCGGCATGCTTTTCTCAAGGTGCTCGTAGGTCTCGTGCTCGTAGCGCAGGCAGCAGCGCAGCCGGCCACACCGCCCCGACACCTTCGTCGGGTCGAGCGTCGCCTTCTGCGTCTTGGCCATCCGCATATTGACCGGCTTGAGGTTCTTGAGGAAATTGCGGCAGCAGCACTCCCGGCCGCAGATTTCGTAGTCGGCCAGCAGCCTGGCCTCGTCGCGGGCGCCGATCTGGCGCATCTCGATCCGGGTCTGGTATTGCTGGGCCAGGTCCTTGACCAGGACGCGGAAATCGATGCGGTCCTCGGACTGGAAATAGAAGATCGCCCGTTCGCCGCCGAACACGTGCTCCACCCCGACCACTCGCATATCCAACTGGAGTTCGCGGGCCTTCGACTGGCAGTAGTCCCTCATCTCGCGGCTGCCGCGGGCGATGTGGACGGCCTCGTCGATATCGGTTCGCTCAGCCATGCGGAGCACTTTGCCCGCGTTCATGACGCAGTTTTCCGGCCCCGAGGACCGCACGTACTGCATCACCCGGTCGCGGGGCACAGCCCGGCTACAGTTCCGGCACGCCAGGCTGATGACCTCGCCGATCTCCATCCCGCGTTCGGTCTGGATGATGACCTTGCTGCCGCACAGCGGCCGGAGGCCCGAGGCGTTGCGGAACTCGCCGACGAGGTTGGTCTCGCCGTAACGGACCAGCAGCGTGGGCGGCCATTGCTCGGTGGGGTCGTTGATAACAGGCAGTTGACTCATACACCCTCTTATACCCATACGCAGCGCAAGCCGATCCGGCCCAGCCGAACCGGTTCAATCCAGTAAGTATCCGGGGAATGGCGGAATTGTTCAAGCGATTTGTGAGTCGTGCTGGAGGGCCGGGCGCGACCAGAACTCGTGGCAGCGTCGGACGTCCATCTTTTTGTGGAGTGCGGTAGCGCAGCTACCGCTTTGCGGAGCAGTCGCGCCCCCGCGCCTGGCGAAAGCGGTAGCTGCGCTACCGCACTCCACAAACAGACGATCGCCTCGCATGGACACGCATCACATCGCCCCGAACTGAAGGTTCGCTTCGTACATCGCGGCGATGTTCGCCATCGGCGTACACGGGGCCAGGTTGTTCCCCTCGCGGAGGATGAAACGCCCGCCCGCCTTGATGCCGCTTTGCAGAATGCCCTTCGTCTCCGCGAACACCTCCGCCGGCGTGCCATCCTTGAGCGTCTGAATCCCCGGCCCGCCATTGATCCAAATGCTCGGCCCCAACTCGCGCCGAACCTTGCCGTGGTCAATGGGGAACCCGGTGTCAAATGACGTGACGCCGAGTTCGTCGACCATGATCTTGAACAGGTGCGAGGCATCGCCGCACAGATGCACGCCGATGCCGCCCTTGCCGGTCGCCTTGATCGCCGCCACGTCGGCCAACTCGGTCAGCATCCGGCGATGATACGGCAGCACGAACTCGCGATACATCCGCGGCGAGAGCATCATGCAGGCGTCGTCCGCCAAGCCGGCGGACTTCGCCACAAGGGGCTGCCCATAGTGCCGGCGCATCGCTCGCGTACGCGTGATCAATGCGTCGGTGATGGTCCCCATCAGCCGATGAACGTAGGCCGGGTCGTCCATCATGTCGATCATCACCAGGTCCGGCGGGCGAACCGCGCAGGCGGCGGTGAACGGCCCGTCGCTGCCGAGGAACGCCGGATTGACGTCGCCGATCGTCACGCCGTTTCGCTCCCACTTCCCGCGCTGCGCGACGGCGTAGCCGTGGAACTCGATCGACCGGGCGACCCACTCGTGCTTCAGGGCCGCCGCCTCGGAGAAGTCGCGGTCGAACAGCCCATCGCGGTTGTCTTCCAGCAGCCACGGCGAGGTGTCGGGAATCTGGCCCTGGCGGAAGTGCAGCGGGCAGCCGAAATACAGGGCGTCGTAGCAGTTCATGAAGCTGACGCCGACATCATACTGGGCGACCGGACCGAGTTGCTCGTCGCAGAGCACGTTGTGCCGGTACCAGTCCTTGAAGTCAGCCTGCACCTCGATCATGGCGGCTGGATCGCCGAATATCCGCCCAAACGAATGCCCGCGTGTGTTCAGCGCCGGGTCGAGCACGATCATGCGGTAGTTGGCGCTGATGGTCATGGGCACGCGGGCAGCCTTGCCCGCCCAGAAGTCCGCCCACAGTTGCTTCGCCGCCGCGTTGTGCTTCGCAAAATCGATGGTCAGCATGGATGTTTCTCCAAGGTCGCGACAGTATACCCGCGGAGGCGGGCGGGCGGTAGAATGACCCGTCATGCCGATCAGCGAACTCGCCATCTGCCTGCGACGCTCCGACTACTCCGAGACCAGCCTGGTCGTCCGAATGATGACGCGCGAGCACGGGCAGGCCTCGCTCATGGCCAAGGGCGTCAAGCGGCCGAAGAGCCGGTTCGGCGGGTCCATCGATCTGCTCTCCGTCGGCCAGGCGGTCTACTCGCTGCCGCGGGAGAACTCGGTCAGCACGATGGGCCTGCTGATGTCGTGGGACCAGACCGAGGCGTATCCCTGCCTGCGAACCGACCTGCTGCGGCACGCGGTGGCCCTGACGGCCGCCGAACTGCTGGCCCGCCTGACCGAGGAACTCGACCCCCAC
Organism: Phycisphaerae bacterium; assembly: GCA_028706835.1. Taxonomy (GTDB): domain Bacteria; phylum Planctomycetota; class Phycisphaerae; order JAJVII01; family JAJVII01; genus STB-87. Next base: position 3,366 of record JAQTVL010000107.1, read on the forward strand.
CCGGCCAGCTTCGACGCCATGATCCGCCTGCTGCGCGAACTCCAGGGGGGCGAGCCCCCGGTCCGCCGGCTGGCGGAGTTCGGGCGGGCACTCCTGACCGACATCGGCCTGACGCCCGATTTCCAGACCTGCGCCCATTGCGGCCAGCCGACCGGCCCGGGCGAATTCCCGGCTGCCCGCGGCCTGCTCTTCGCCGGCCCGCGGTCGGGCGTGCTGTGCCCGCGCTGCCAGCCCGGCCCCGGCGAAAGCACCGTGGCCATTTCACGCAATCTTCAGCAGTTCTTCATCGAAAACACACAGATTACAGGCAGATTGGCATTGGAATTCGTCCGGTGGCTTGTTTATTATGTTCAGCATCAGATCGGCCGGGAACTGAACTCCGCCGCGACGCTGGAACGGGCTATCGCGGCGGCGCTTATTGCTCATGCGCGCTCCGCCCAGCCGACGGATTCGCACGACAACGACAAATGACCCGACGCAGGATCACCTTGGCCCTCTCGATCGTCCTGGCGGTAGCGCTGGGCGGGGCCGCCCTGCTTCGCGCCGAATGGGTCTATTCGCCGTCGACCAGCCAATGGACGCACGTCGAGGCCAAGGACGTCGACACCGATATCTCCGACAACCAGTTCCAGCACGCGGTGGCGGCCTACCAGTCCGGCGACTACACCGAGGCCTCGCGGATCATCGAGGGCTGGCTGCGGTTCTATCGCTACCAGCGGGACAACCAGCAGGCGTTGTTCCTTCTGGGCGAAATCCGCCGGGCGCAGGGCGACTACGATGCCGCCTACGCCGCCTACGAGGAGTTGCTCAACCGCTACGCCGGCACCGACCTGTTCGACCGGACGCTGGCGATCGAGACCGAAATGGCCCAGGGCTACCTCGACGGCAAGAAGCGTAAGGCGCTCAAGGTGTTCTGGGTGACGGCCCGCGACGAGGGCGAAACGATGCTGGAGAAGATCTTCCAGCGCGACCCGCACGGCGTTCGCGGCAAGGGCGCCCGCGTCGCCCTGGCCGACTACCATTTCCGCGACAACCGGTTCGCCGAGGCGGAAGACGGCTACCAGCGGCTGATCACCAACTATCCGCGCGACCCGGACGTTCCGCAGTGGAAGTTGCAGGCCGCCCAAGCCGCGCTCGCCCGGTTCCGCGGGGCGAAGACGGACGGCCGGGCGCTGCCCGAGGCCGAGCAGCGGTTCAAGCAGTTGGTCGAGGAGTATCCGGACCTGGCCCGCAAGGAGAACGTCAGCCAGGTGCTCCAGGTCATCGACGAACGCAAGGCGGAGAAGGATTTCGACACGGCGCAGTTCTACAAGAAGACGAAGAAGACCAAGGCGGCCATTTTCTACTACCGCGCCATCTGCCGCGACTATGCGGGGACGCTGTGGGCCCAGCGGGCGAAGGATGAACTGGTCGCCCTCGGGGCCGACGACCGCGTGGACCCGAAGACGCCGCCGCAGGTGAGGACGGCCGGCCTGGTCGGCGCCCCGCCGAGCGCGGGCCCCGGCGGCCAGCAGGATATCGACTCCGCGATCGCGCGAGCGGTCGAGTCGCGACTGGGCGACGAGAGCCGCCCGCCCAGCGTGGTTCGCGTCGGGCTGGCGCCGATCGCAAGGAATATCGGAATGGAGTCGGAAGGATTCGTGATTGATGTCGGCGAGCCGACGGACGAGCATTCGCCGGCGCTCACGCCGGTGGTCGATGCCCGGCAGGTGGGCGATCTGGCCAACCTGCGCGCCGCCCCGCCGGCCTCGCAACCCGAGGGGCTGTATGATCGCTAGTCGTTGCAGACTGAAGTTCCCGCTGATCGCCGCGATCGCACTGGCCGCACTCGCCGGCTGCTCGCGATACTCCGCGTACCCCGAGGGCGACCTGTCGGCCGACAACCCGAAGCCGCCTCTGACCATCGGCGGCTATCGGGCCGGCTTCATCCACCCGAAGAACGTTAATTCGGTCTACGTGCAGGTGTTCGCGTCGAGCGAGTTCCGCCGGGAGCTGGAATTCCGGCTGACCGAGGCGCTGGTCAAGCGGATCATGCTCGACACGCAGTATAAGATCGCCAAGAAGAACGACGCCGACACGATCCTCTACGGCGAGGTGAAGGGCGTTCAGCAGACGTTGCTCGGGCAGGATTCCGAGACGGGCCTGCCGAAGGAACTTCAGCCGGTCATGATCGTCGACTGGACCTGGAAGAACCGCCGGACGGGCGAAGTGCTGGCCCAGCGCCGCCGGATGGAGCAGGCGGGCCTGTACTACCCGATCGCCGGGGAGACGTTCTTCGACGGCACGGAGCAGGCCATCGACAGGCTGGCCAAGCGCATCGTCGAGGGGATGGAAGCGGACTGGTGAGCTTTCGCCGACAAGGTGAAAATTTGTGCCCGAAATCCGCTCCTCGCTGCCATGCTTTTCGGTAGAATTCCCACCGCCGTAACGCCGATAGTTCGCCGGGGGCAATCGCACCGAAGGCTGAACCGCCCCCTTGGCCTCGGCGTATCACGGTTTTCGGGACGGTAACGTTGTCGACCGGCTGGCCTGCTTGCCCTATAATGGGCAGTAGCAGCAGCGGAGCCGATTGCGGCTCTGAGGATACTAAGCACTGAGGGATCAGCGATTGGACAATCCCAACCGAAATCAGAATCCGGGTGATCCGAAGCCGCCCGGCGGCGCCCCGGCCGGCTATCCGCGCGGCGCGTTTATCTGGATGGTGTTCATCCTGCTGGCGGTCGGCCTGTTCGTCATGCTCGGCAAGGGCTATTCGCACGCCCAGAAGATTTCCGCGTCGGAATTTCTGGCCAACCTGAAAGAGGGCAACGTCGCCAAGGTCGAACTCGGCTCGGAAGGGACGATCACCGGCGAGTTCAAGTCGACCGAGGGCATGAAGTCCGACGCCGGCAAACAGTTCACCACCGAATACAACATCGAGAACTACAAGGACCTCGAAAAGGAACTGCGCGAGAAGAACGTCAGTTTCAACTACACCAACAACGACAACATGATCCTGCGGACGGTGGTCAGCCTGCTGCCGTGGGTGCTGTTCATCGGGCTGTTCTGGTTCTTCGTGGTTCGGCTGCTCCGCGGCGCCGGCGGCGGCAACGGGATGCTGGGCAACTTCGGCCGGTCGCGCCACCGCGTGACGACCAAGGAGCACACCAACATCACATTCGCCGATGTCGCGGGCGTGGAAGAGGCCAAGGAGGAAGTCGAGGAGATCATCGCGTTCCTGAAGAACCCGAAGAAGTTCCAGCGGCTGGGCGGGCGCATCCCGCGCGGCGTGCTGCTGGTCGGGCCTCCGGGCACGGGCAAGACGCTGCTGGCCAAGGCCATCGCGGGCGAAGCCGACGTGCCGTTCTTCTCGATCTCCGGCTCGGACTTCGTCGAAATGTTCGTCGGCGTGGGCGCGTCGCGCGTCCGCGACCTGTTCAAACAGGCCAAGGAAAACTCGCCCTGCATCATCTTCCTCGACGAGATTGACGCGGTCGGGCGGCGCCGCGGCGGGCCGGGCTTCAACGGCGGCGGCCACGACGAACGCGAGCAGACGCTCAATGCGATCCTCGTCGAGATGGACGGCTTCGAGACCAGCGACCAGGTGATCGTGATCGCCGCGACCAACCGGTCCGACGTGCTCGACCCGGCCCTGACCCGTCCCGGGCGATTCGACCGCCAGATCCAGGTGCCGCTGCCGGACATCGAGGGCCGGCTGGCCATACTGAAGGTCCACGCCCGCCGGGTGAAGATGTCGCCGGCCGCCGACCTGCACGCCCTGGCCCGAGGCACGCCCATGTTCAGCGGCGCGGACCTGGCCGCCATCATCAACGAGGCCGCCATCGCCGCCACCATGACCAACAAGGATTCCATCGAGCAGGCCGACCTCGAAGAGGCCCGCGACAAGGTGTGCTGGGGCCGGGCCCGCAAGAGCCGGGTCATCGACGAACGCGAGAAGGCCCACACCGCCTACCACGAGGCCGGCCACGCCCTGGCGTCCTGCCTCATCGACCAGGCGGAGCCGCTGCACAAGGTTTCCATCATCCCGCGCGGCGATGCCCTGGGCGCGACCTTCTACCTGCCCGAGATGGACCGCTACACCCACACCCGCACCCGGCTGACCGCCGAGATCAAGGTGCTCTTCGCCGGCCGGATCGCCGAGCAGATATTCTGCAATGACGTGTCCACCGGGCCGGCCAACGACATCCGCCGCGCCACGGAACTGGCCCGGCGCATGGTCTGCGACTGGGGCATGAGCGACGCCCTGGGCCCGATTCGCTACAGCCACGACGAGGGCGGCGGCGTATGGGAGGCTGTCGGCGGCAAGGAATACTCCGACACCACGGCCAACGCGATCGACCGCGAAATCAAATTGATCGTGTCGACCGCCTACGCCGAGACGGAGAAACTGCTCAACGACAACCGCGACAAGCTGGAGGCCATCGCCAAGGCCCTGCTCAAGTACGAGACGCTCTCCGCCGACGACGTGAACAAGCTGAACCGCGGGCAGACCCTCGACCGCCCGACGGTCGGCGACCTGCTGGACGCCGAGCGCAAGCGGCTGAATGTCGCGCCGCCGGGGCCGGAATCCCTACCGGGCTACCAGGGCGGCCTGGGCCCGGGGCCCGTGCCGCAGCCCGGCTGAGTTTTGTCCTGATCCCCCGACGTGGATGCGACTCGCCGTGAGCCTGACTGACAGCAACTCCGTATGGCGGCTGGCCCATGGCCGCTCACTTCCGTTGGACCGCGATGTCCTCATCATGGGGATTGTCAACGTCACGCCGGACAGTTTTTCCGACGGCGGGCTGTTCGTCCAGACCGAGTCGGCCATCGCCCACGGCCTGATGCTCTGCCGCACGGACGCGGACATCCTCGACATCGGAGGCGAGTCGACCAGGCCGGGCAGCGAGCCGGTCCCCCCGGCTGAACAGATTCGTCGCGTGCTGCCCGTCGTCCGCAGGCTGGCTGACATGTGCCCGAAGACCGCCATCTCGATCGATACGCAATCCGCCGAGGTGGCCCAGGCCGCCCTGGACATGGGCGCCCACATCATCAACGATATCTCCGCGCTGCGGGCCGATCCGGACATGGCCAGGCTGGCGGCTGAAAGCGGCGCCGGCCTGGTGCTGATGCACATGCTCGGCACGCCGGCGACGATGCAGTCCGAGCCTCAATACCGCGACGTGGTGGCCGAGGTCCGCGACTTCCTGGACGAGCGCGTGCGATTCGCCCTCGACGCCGGCGTCGGCAGGGACCACATCGCCATCGACCCGGGCGTCGGGTTCGGCAAGAACCTTCAGCACAACCTGCAACTGCTGGCCAACGTGGACCGCCTGGTCGAGCTCGGCCTGCCGGTGATGGTCGGCCCATCGCGTAAGCGATTCATCGGCGACCTGGCGGGCGCGCCGGTGAACGAACGATTGGCGGGCACGCTGTCCGCCTGCGTGATGGCGGCCCTGGGCGGCGCGAAGATCGTGCGAGTCCACAACCCCGGCCCCGTCCGCCAGGCGATCAAGGTGGCCCTGGCCGTCGCCGCGCACCGGCGGTCCGCCGAACAGTCCGCCGTCGCCCCCGCGCCCACGCCGGTGCGGAGTCGGAAGTAACGGACGTGATTCGCGCCAAGTTCTTCTCGCGCACAAAAACGCCCAGGGACCGCAATCCCTGGGCGTTGTGTTTGCAGGAAGGCTCGCGCGACGTCAGTTCTCTTTGTGCAACGTCTCGTCGCGCATCGCCTGGGCCCGCTCGATCAACTCACCCTCGGTCACCTTCGCCATCGGCATCAGCACGAAGTGAAAGCTCTTCGCGTCGGTGAACGTCGCGGGGATGAAGACCTCCTTGACGAGGTCCACGCCGACCCATTCGTGCGGCGGGGCCTTCACCTTGCGGTGGTCCTTGAGCGTCTCGCAGCCGTCCTTTGACAACTCGAACCGGTAATCGCCGTACCACACAAAGTCGAACGTCACCGGCGTCCGCCCCTTTTCCACGCCGTTCACATACACCATTGCCCCCGACGGTTCGGACGTGACGGTAATCGTCCGCTCCGTCTGCCCGCACCCCGCGAGCAGCGCAATCAGTCCGACCCCAAGCGACAGCATCCCCCGTCTAGCCGCGACCCGCCGGGGAGCGCACTGCGAGGTAGGCAGTCCAGTGTTCGTCGCCTGCGTCATATTCTCCAGCTCTTCCCCGTCGCCAGCGTCACAATCCGCGCCGTCAGCGACTCGGTATCGAGAATAGCCACGCTCGCCACCCCTGTCAACCAGCCGCAGCACTCGCCGGGGTTCAGGATCAGCCCCGGGCGGCGACCTTCGATCCGTTCGTTGACAATCTGGTGCGTGTGGCCGGTGATGACCACGTCGACGCCGGCCGCCAACTCCTTGGGCACCTGCTCGATCCAGTGGTGCACGAGAATCCGCCGCCCGCCCAGTTCGAGCACCAGCGGCCCCGGCGTGATCCCTGCCAGGATCGCCGACAGCCCCGCGTGCTCACCGTCGTTGTTGCCGAACACCGTGTACCGCGGCCCGCGGAACGCGAGCAGCATCTTGGCGGCGAACGGCGAAACGATGTCCCCCGCATGGATGATCGCGTCCACCCGCTCGCCGGCAAACAGGTCCATCGCCGCCGCGATCATCGGCATGTGGTCGTGGGAATCGCTGATGACCCCGATCTTCATAGGGACTCTCCTACCACACCCCCGCTGAATTCTTTATGAAGACCGGCATGGAATCAAGGAGGACGCCTCCCTCAGAATAGGCGTGAGCGTTTAGGCGGCGACACGAGTGGGCCGGGGGCGGATCGTCGGCTGGGGAATCGGATGAATCCCGGGGCGCGGCTGGAAGAAGCTGACGGGGACGAACCGGG
>JAQTVL010000687.1 GCA_028706835.1 Phycisphaerae bacterium
AGGGCAAGATCGAGCTTCGCAACAACCTCATCAAGGACCTCACCGCCGAGTTCGTCGATCCCGCCCACGGCGACCTGCGCCTCAAGCCCCCCGCCGTCGACGCCCGCGACAAGGCCGCCCGCTTGGACGATGCCAACACCGACATCGACCGCGCCCCGCGTCCTCGCCGCCCGACCCTCGGCGCCCACGAACCCTTTGCCCAGTAACCCCTCTCGCGCGTGCGGGGGAGGTGCGGCTTCAGCCGCGGTGGGGGCTCGTCCAGTCTCCCGGCAATGTTCCACGTGGAACAATCCTCGTATCACGCCTCTCCCGCGCAGCGGGGGAGGTGCGGCTTCAGCCGCGGTGGGGGCTCGTCCAGCCTCCCGGCAATGTTCCACGTGGAACAATAGTGTTTGCTAACTATGAATTTCCGTCGCAACCCCCGGCCGGCCCGTCACATGCCGGCCGAGCCATCCGTTTAATTCGGGGACACGATGAAACCCGCGACGATCCCGCGCGCCCCGGCGCCCCTGCGGCCGACAGTAATCCGCACATATGCCGCAGTATCCTGCGGCGACCACGCCGAAAAACGAGGCAAGATCGGCGCGAAATCGCCGTAACTCCTGCATTCCCGCACGCGTTTCCAGCTCGATGCCTTCACTTATGGCAATGTGTATTTCGGTACTCGTTGCCCAGCCTGCACTTCGGCCGCGACCGCGGCCCAGCGCATTACAGCGATCCGCCAACCCCGACCCTGTCCGGACAGGCCCCGCCCGCCCGCGTGTCGTAGCCGCGACGAACCGGGGCTTAGTACTCCGCCCCTTTCGTCTGGAAGAACGCTTGCGGCGCGGGCGACGATCACCATAATCACGTCGAGCGAGAATCTCGGGCTTTGAGCAACCAAGGAAGGAACCTGCATGACGAATCACGGCGTCTTCGACATTCGCGAGTTCGGCGCAGCCGGCGACGGTCGGACGCTGGACAGCCCGGCGATCCAGGCGGCCATCGACGCCTGCCACGCCGCGGGCGGCGGGATGGCCTATTGCCCGCCCGGGGACTACCTCATCGGCACGATCGAGCTGAAGAGCCACGTGAATCTGCACGTCGAGGCCGGGGCGATGTTGCGCGGCAGCACGGACCGCTCAGCCTATCGAACGGTCAGCTACGGCAGCCCGGAGCGCGGGCCGGCCGTCGTCATGCGGCACCTGATCGTCGCCGACGGCGCCGAGAACATCGCAGTCACCGGCCGGGGGACCATCGACGGCCAGGGCGACGAGTTCTTCGGCCCCGTGCCGCCCGGCCAGCCGCCGACGCGCCAGTGGCGCACCGTCCGGGATTGGCGCCCGGATCGGATGTTCGGCATTCGCGCCTGCCGCCGGGTGCGCATCGAGGACGTCACCATTCGCGACTCGGCCGGCTTTACGGTCTGGCTGCTCGGCTGCGACGGCGTCCGCATCCGCGGCATCAATATCTTCAACAACCCGTGGGGCCCGAACACCGACGGCATCACCCCCGACTGCTGTAGCGACGTCCACATCAGCGATTGCCGCGTGGACAACGGCGACGACTGCATCTCGGTGAAAAGCGACACCTACCTGCTCGGCCGGGCCAAGGCGTGCGAGAACATCACTGTTACCAACTGCGTGCTCTCCACCACGGGCTGCGGGGTTCGGATCGGATACGAAGGCGACGCGCCGATCCGCAACTGCGTGTTCAGCAACCTGGTGATGACGCGCTGCCGAACGGGCATCAACATGCTGGTGCCGCGGCACCTGGCGCGCGACGAGGCCGCGAATCGCGACTTCGCCTATATTCAGCACGGCCCGACCATCGAGAACATCTCGTTCTCCAACCTCGTGATGGACACGCGCTGCCCGATCTACCTCTGGATCGGCGACGCCGCCGCGGCGCCGGGCGCGATCCGCAACATCGCCATTTCGGACTGCATCGCCCGGTCGCAAAGGGCCTGCTACATCGGCGGCGCGAAGCATCTGCCGATCGAGGGGTTGCGGATCAGCAACTTCCGCCTGGAGGTGCGCGGCGAGATGGACGACGGGTTCGCCGCGGCGGCGCCGTACCCGTATGACGTGTGGGACTACTGGAAACAGCAGGGGGCCCCGCACGCATTCTATTGCCGCCATGCCCGCGGCGTGGAGTTCCACAACGTGCGCGTCGCATGGGGCCAGGTGAGCGGGCCGTGGCGAAGCGCCCTGCGAATGGAGCAGGTCGACGATGTCACGATCGACGGCCTCGTGGCGGGTCAGGCCCCGGGCGGGACGAACGCGCCGGCAGTTCACCTGACGGATGTCCGCGGGGCCTTCGTCCGCGGGTGCCGTGCCGAGCCCGGGACCGGCGCCTTTCTGTGCGCCGACGGCGCGACCAGCCGGCGCATCGCGACCGCCAACAACGACCTTGCAGAGGCTGCGACCCCCTATAGCGTCGGCGAAGGGAATCCCCCGATCGCGAGCGTTAGCCCGTAATTGAACGCATTGGTATCTACACAAGTCCGTCGGTAAACATCGAGCGAAGACAGCGCACTCGACAGCAAAGAGCGAATATCTGTTTGTGGAGTGCGGTGTCGAGGCCGCCGCAGGCGGTCGAGGCACCGCTTTCGCGCACCGGCGTGGCTCTCGCGCCACAGCA
>JAQTVL010000688.1 GCA_028706835.1 Phycisphaerae bacterium
GTCAGCACGTCGGTCGCCTTGACGACGCCAGGCATCAAGTTCAAGAACACCTTCACCGCGGTGGGCGGTGAGCCGGTGACAACGGGATAATTGCCGTCGGCCACCAACACCCGCGACCCGTGCCCGCAGCGGGCCAAGGCGGCGAGAAGCTCGGAATGAAGCAGCGTGGTCTTGAGCATTCCTTCATCATACCCGCCGCTGCCCGCCTGTCATTGAGGTTTTCGGAGGAACTTTCTAAGGTTTTTCGACATGGGCCGCACGGTGCTGGCCGGGCGTTTCCCCCGTCTTTTCCCGGAACAAGACGCTCATGAGCCTCCGCATGAATTGATCGGACGCGGTGAGACAGGGGCCGTAACCAGGGCTTTTGCAGAGAAGAAGAGCAGGGCATGAGCGTCGGGCTGGGCGAAGTGAAGAAAAGGCGAGTGGCGGGAGGGTTTTGCGTGACCGGCGCGCAGAGTTTCCTCGGTTCACCCGAGGTGAGAGAGTGTTTTCGGCGTTAGAAGGCCAGGTCCCCGAGGGCGTCAGCCGTAGGCCAAGACCAAATGCATCGCCAGCAGGGTCTTGTCGAGCCGAGCTTGAAAGGCGGCATTGCCGCGTTTGGTAAGCCGCTCGTCGCCGTAGTCGTACTTCATCAGCTTGTGCAGCCGTTCGATCGCCGTACGCTTGGCCATCACCTTGGCGAAACGCCGCGACAACTGCGGGAACTCCGGGTCGATCCACGGCAACCGTGTGAAGGGCACCGTGATCTGCCGCGCCCCTTTATGGCCACGGTAACAGCCATCACGCAGCGCACAGTCCTGGCATACCGGCACGCCCTGGGCATCGTCCGGAGCGCGGAACAGAAAGTGTTTTGTATCGTGCCGACAGCTGAGGAAGTCCAGCGGATAGCCTGCCTGGCAGACGGGCGTGCCGGTGGGCGTGATGTGGTCTACTCCTCGCGGCAGATCGTTGCCGATCGGCCGACGGCCGCGCGGATTGATGGGGGCCACCAACTGCACGCCCCACTGCTTTTGGACTGCGGCCTTCAGCGTCTCGTCATCCGCCGCGCCGTCGTCGAGCAGGCGCTGGATTATGCCGCGAAGGTCCGGGTGTAGGGTGAAGAGTCGCCCGAGGTGCGGCAGAATGCTCTTCGAGTCGTGCGAAGCGGCATCGCTCATGGCCACCGCATCCAGTAGCACCTGCTGGCGGGGAAAGCACAGCGTCGATGCCTTGTGCGCCCAGTACATCTTGCCCGTGGATTTGACCACCGTTCCGGCGCCCTCATCGGCGTTGATCCACGGGTGCGGGCAGTGTTGGCGGTCCTTGCAGCGACAGCGTTTGGTGGTCTTTGGGTGCGACTTTTTGCGGGCCTTCTTGGCCTTTTTCCCCTTCTCGTTCTGCTTGACTTCCTTCGTTGCGGGTTGCGTGGTGTTTGCGTTCTCCGAGGGCTCAACGGTTTGAGGCAACTCCACCACCTGCATGCCGGAATACGCATGGTAGTGCGTGGTATCGTGGACCACGGTGGATTCCGCTTGGATGCAGCCAGTCTTCAGGTTCCGCGCCACCTGGTCGATCGCGGCGTCACTCCACAACTCGCTGTCCGTCATAATCTGATCGAACTGTTCCAGCTTCCGCAAACTCGGCACGTCGCTTTGCCGGTAGTGGCTATCGGGCGCGGGCAACGTGAAACCACAGGTGCGGGCGTAGGACGGATTGTCCCGCAGTGCGGCGAAGACGATCTCCGGTTCGGCGGGTTGGCCCTGCGCCATCACGCCCATGAATGCCTTCAGCATGGCGAAGAAACATTTTGGTTTCATTCCCGCCCAGCGTTGCGGAGTGCGTCCCGGCCGCAAGTCGTTTGGGTTGACGTGGATTTGCGGCGAGGTGGAGGCAGGCAGTTCGTGCAGAGCCGGAGCGTCTTCGCACAGCGTGGCTCGCTCGAAGAGCAACCGCATCGTAGCCTCGGGCTGCGTTTCGGGATTGACTGCCAGCACGGCGTCGCGCTCTCGACTCGCCTGCGCTTGGCAAACATTGAACTGCCAGAGGGCTTCGTAGTATCGGGCGGCAGTCAGCCGAAAGAGATGCCAGGGAAAGTTTCGCAGTAGGTTGAACCAGAGGATGTCCTCCTGGCGTTCAAGGTGCAGATCGTCCGATTCGACGATGTGAATCAACGGTATCTGGAAGGCGGGAAGCTCGGCGGTTATCATGCGTTCGGTCCTTCGGAAGCGGTCAGAGTACTTGCGGCAGTCAGTGGAACGATGGGCTACAAGTATGAGACGCAGAAGGGCCGCTTTTCGTTCTTGCCCCACCGGAACTTTCGCAGATTTCCCGCCGATTGTTGGGAGAAGAATTGCAAAACCGGGCTGCGGCCAAGAATCGCCGTGGCGGCGGAAATCACGAAAATCCGCAGATTACACGCATTGTCGGTCCGAACATGCCGCCCCACGGAAACTGCTTTGCAACAATCTCGCAGCAGCCGATCCGGGGAAACGCCCGCGTTCGCCTACATCTACCGCACAAACCAGCTATTGAACGGATTCATGCGTAGGCTCAGAAGATTCAGCCGCGGGTGATTCAACTGAAGACGAACTACTTCGATCTCGACGACGCACGGCGGCAGGCCGAGGTCTTCGCACAGACA
>JAQTVL010000689.1 GCA_028706835.1 Phycisphaerae bacterium
TGCAGGTCCGCGCCGCCTACCTCAGCGAAGACGGCCGGGCTGAAGATTTTCACGCCCGACGACCCCGAGGCCGAGCCGCCGGCCGAAACCGCCTCCGACCGGCTGCATGAACGGTTATGCACCCGTTGGCGATGGAGGCGACGGGGTGCGGCAAGACTTGGTGGCGGCGTTGGTTCTTCGCCGTTTGTGGAGTGCGGTGTCGCAGCCGCGAAGCGGCAAGGCACCGCTTTGCGTGACGCCGGGATGCGCCCGGTCGCCAAAGCGGTGCCTCGACCGCCTGCGGCGGCCTCGACACCGCACTCCACAAAAAGACAAACGCCCGATACTGCCACCAGTTCTTGCCACACCCAGGCGACGGGGGCTCCGGGGTTGGGGGCTAGTGATCCGTCCATCTTGTTTTGTTGGGTTGGATGCAGGGTGCCATGCCTGCGACGGCTGTTTTGTCGCAGGCATGTGGCGGCCAAAGACATGCCTGCAAAAGGACGCAGGCATGGCACCCAACGATTCAATGTTGACGCGTCACTACTGCCCCTCGTCCTCCCCCGTCGCGGCGTCCAGCGGCGTGGTCGTCGGCTTGCCCTTCTCGTCCTCGCCAAGCAACTCGATCCGCTTCTCAGCCTCGCCGAGCAACACCCGGCATCGCTTCACGAGTTGCACACCGCGCTCGTACTGCGCCAGCGCGTCCGCCAGCGACACCTCGCCCTGCTCCATCGCCGCAACGATGGCGTCGAGCTCAGCCAGCGCTTGCTCGAACGTGAGTTCCTCGGGGGCCGGTTTATCCTTGACGTTCTTCGCCATCGGTCGCTCCGTGGTTGAAAAGCCCTGGTTCATCCGTCGCCGCTGCGCCCCGACGCACGCGGCGGGTCGCCGGCGGCGCACCCGCCGCGTCGGCAACATCGCTCTCGACGCGCCCAGCCGACAACTCCGTCACCAGCCGCTCGCCCAGCCGGACCTGCTCGGGTCGCGTCAGCAATTCCCCGGTCGATTTGATCGTGGTCATCGAATAGCCGCGGCGAAGCACCGCCCGCGGGTCGTAGGCCGCCAGTTGCCGCTCCAGCGTTTCCACCCGTTGCCCCGGCCCGGCCACCGGCGAAATCCGCCGCAGCGCCGCCGCCCGGTCCGACAGCAGACGCTCGCAGGCGATCGTGATCTTGCCCAACGCCCAGCGCATCCGGCTGACGGCCGACTCCACCCGCCGCCAGCGGGCCAGCAGCATCGCCCGCGGATGCTGCGCCCCGAGCCGCCGGGCAAGTTCGCCCACCGCCCGGTTGGCGCGGTGCAGCAGTTCCCGTTCGCCGGCGACCAGCCGCCCAGCCAACTCGTCGAGCTGCTGCCGACGCACCCGAAGCATCGACGCCGGGCGGCGAAACATCTCCGACCGCGAGCAGGCGGCCACCCGCTGAGAAAGCTCGCTCAACTTCCGCCGAACGGCGCCGAACAGCACGCGGAAGCTGTCGTCCAGGTGGTTCGCAATCTCGCGGCGATCGGAAACAACCGCCTGCGCCGCAGCCGTCGGCGTGGCCGCGCGAAGGTCGGCCACCAGATCGGCGATCGTGGTGTCGACCTCGTGGCCGACGCCGCTGACGATGGGAATGGCGGAGTCCAGGATCGCCCTGGCGACGATCTCGGTATTGAACGACCAGAGGTCCTCCAGGCTGCCGCCGCCTCGCCCGACGATCATCACGTCGATCCCGCCGAGGGCAGCCGCGTGGCGGTTCATGCGCCCGATGGCCGACGCAATCGCCTCTGCGGAGCCTTCGCCCTGCACGCGGGTGTCAATCACGACGACGCGAGCAACCGGCCAGCGCAGCGACAGCGTGCGGAGGATATCGCGAATGGCCGCACCCGTTCGACTGGTGACAACGCCAATGGTTCTCGGGATTCGCGGGATCGGCCGCTTGCGCCCGGCGTCGAACCAGCCGAGCTTCGACAGTTTCTCGTGGAGTTGCCGGAACGCGAGTTCCAGTTCGCCCTTGCCCTGCGGCAGCAGCCGGTTGACGTAGAGTTGATACCGCCCTCGCGGCTCGTAAACGTCCACCTGCCCGAACGCCAGCACCGCCAGCCCATCGCTGAGGCGGAACTTCATCCGCGCCACGTCGCTGCGCCACATCACGCAGTCGACGCACGAGCCCTCGTCCTTCAGCGTGAAATACAGGTGGCCGTTGGGTGACTGCGTGAAGTTGGACACCTCGCCCGCGACGCACAGCCGCACGGGCAGCGCCGCCAGCGCCCGCTTGATCATGCCCGTCAGTTGCGAGACGGTGAGCGGGGCATCCTTGCCCGGTGAGCCGAACAGCGGCTCCTCCCTGGGGGCTTTCACGCGGTCAGGATTGAACGGTTCGCGGGCCACGCCCAGCATTCTACCGACTGGCCGGCGAAAGGGAACCCGATGCCGCACGCGGGGTACATGACCGCATTTATTTGCCCCGGTAGGGGCAGTTGGAAATAGCCCAGCGATTTATCGCTGGGAGATCGACCCCAGGTGCGTCCGTAGTCCCGTAGATACCATGTGGCAAAAGCGGCCAGACTCTTGCAGGATATGGGGAAACGCTCAGTTGGTTGCGTTCGAGCTGTTTACCTTCACCCTTACAGGAGGCTGGCCAATGGACAAGTTTATCA
>JAQTVL010000690.1 GCA_028706835.1 Phycisphaerae bacterium
GCACCTTGTCGCCGCGAATGTCGACGATCGTGATCTCGATGGTGTCGCCGATCATGATCGTTTCGTCGCGCTGTCTGCTGAGCACCAGCATTCGATTGACTCCTTCCGTGGATCCGCGGAGTGCCTTGGGCACTCCGCGCCCGCCTCCGGCGGGAGGGCGCCTCGGTGGCGCGAGCGTTGCAGCCGCAAGATGTTATCGGCTAGTTCGGGTGGGGGAAGTTCATCTTTTTCCCCGGCAAAACCCGGCCGGCCGACACCGTCCCGGCCTTATATTCTTGTCCCGCCCGGGGCGAATTCCACCGGCCCCGGGGACCGATTCCGCGTTCGCGGGAAACGGCTCCCCGCGGATTTCGCAGATGACGCGGATTAAGAAACGGCCAACACGAAGGGGCACGAAGGGCCACGAATCAACACCAACAACAACTAAATTCCAACACAGAGATACAGAGAGACAGAGATACAGAGGAAACAACAGGATTTGTGAAAGAGGGAATCGGACCCCCCGATCGACCCCGCCCGTTCATTGTTCGTCCGCTGATACCCATCTTTCTTTCCTCTTCCTTCCTCTCTCTTCCGCTTGCCTTTTCCCCATTCCTTTTTCTTCTCTTCTCTTCTCTTCTCTCTGTAACTCTGTACCTCTGTATCTCTGTGTTGGAAACTAGTTCTTCGTGTTCATTCGTGACCTTCGTGCCCCTTCGTGTTGGCCGTTTCTTCCATCGCGGGGCACTCCCGGCTCGCGTCAGGCGGAGCGCGACAGCACTTCCTTGCGGGCCGGCAACTGGATCAACGGGTGGCGGGTGGTGAATCGCCGCTCGGACATGACCAGTTGCGTGGCGTGCAGGTTGGTCGGGTTGACCACGATCGGGCCCTGAAGGTTGCCGGTCAGCACGCCGTCGACCTTATTGACGATGACGAACAGTTGCAGCAGGTCGCTGGATGCGGCGCCGAGGCGCTGGGCGTCCTCTTCCCGCAGCGGCACGGCGTAGTCGGGCACGAACAGCCGCGGGTCGGTGACCACGAACGCCAGCCCGGGGTCGTCGGCGGACTGAAGCCAGTAGAAACTGGACTGCGGCCCGACGCTGATCAGGGCGAATCGCTTGTGGGCCGGGAATCCGACCGGCCCGTCGGCAAAGCAGATCAGCCGAGTCTCGTCCACTTCGACCGGCCCAAACCGCGTGGTCTCGATGACAGTCATGGGAGCTCCTTTCCGCCTCCGGCGGAATGTTAAGTGCCAAATGCAGAATGTTCTTTTGTGGAGTGCGGTAGCGAAGCTACCGCTTTGGTCGGCGCGGGACCTTTGCCGCGAACCACAGCGGTAGCTGCGCTACCGCACTCCACAAAAAGACATTCGTCATTCATCCAGAATGCCTCGTTCCTCAAAATCGCTACGTGATGTAGTCCATCAAACTGATGTTCAGCAGCTTGCCGACGGTGGTCATGCTGGCCTGTAGTTGGGTCTGCAACTGCTGGAACAGAATCAGCGACTGGGTCATGTCGGCGTCCTGCAACTGGCCGAGCAGCGCCTGGTGATCCGCCTTGCGGGTGTCCAACTCGTCGGCATGGCTGGTGACCTCGGCGGCCTGGGCGCCGACGGCGCCGCGGAGCTCGACGATGCGATTCATGTCGGCCTCGACCAGGCCGCCCTGTCGGGCGGCGGCGGCGGTGTCGTTGCTGCTGATCGCATCGCGCAGGCGGATCAGGTGGGTGAAGACGCTGTCCACGGCGGCGGAGCTGACGTCCGCGCCCGTAAGCGTCCCGCCCGACAACTGCCAGGCCGGCGCGAGCGTGCTGGCCACCATCGACCCGTTGAGCGGCGTCACGCGCAGTTGCCAGCCGGCCGGCACGGAGGTATCGGTCAGCTTGATCCCCGCGCCTGGCGTGATCGACGCCACCAGCGTGCCGGCGTTGCCGGGCGCGTTGTTGATGGCCGACAGCAGGTCGCCGACGGTGACGGCCCCGGTCAGGCCGACATTGAAGGTTGTTCCGCTGCGCTGCGTGACGGTGAAGTCGGCCAGGCCGCCGCCGGCGATCCCGAGCCCGCGCCCGCCGTTCAGGTCGGCCAGGGGGGTCTGGTCGTGGAAGGTCCGCAGTCCGAGCTCCGTCGCCGAGGCGCCTCCGTTCTCGCCGATCTGGAGGTCGCTCCCGGACAGCAGGTTGACGACGCAGATGGCTGAGCCGTCGTCGCTGATGGTTGCGCGAACGTGTGCGGCGGCGCTGTTGATGCGGTTGAGGACGTCCTGCACGGTAACGGCGCCGGCGAATGAGACGCTCGCGAAGGCCGAGCCGTTGGTGATGGTGATGCCCGCGGGGTCGATGCCCGCCCCGTCCTGCAGCAGGCTCAGCGGCGTGGTCGGCGTGACCAGCGGGTTGAGGTCCGAGCCGGACACGAGGTCCCCGGCGCCGCTGGCGGTGATGCCCAGGTCGCCGGCCATCGTGCCGTCGAGGTCTGTGATGGTCAAATCCGCGCCCGCCGTGACGCTGTGGACCTCCAGCGACCTGCCGCCGGCCGCCAGGCTGATCGATACGCCCGGCGGGGCGTCGTGGTTGAAGATGTCCTGGACATCCTGGAGGGTGGCGGCGTGCGACAGGTCGATGGTGGCGGGCGGGTTGACCCCG
>JAQTVL010000691.1 GCA_028706835.1 Phycisphaerae bacterium
GGCGGAAGATGAAGATGACGGCGGCGGAGGAGGCGCTGTTCCTGTCGATCGCGACGCAGTGCCGCGAGATGGAGATCAGCGGCGAGCTGGAGTCGGCGGAGGGGTGAAGGGGGAAGTGCGGATCGCGGAATGAAGAGAAGAACGGGGGATCTGTCTCTGGTTCTTCGGGGGGCGCACGAATAGAAAAAGCCCAGGGATGGCAATCCCTGGGCTTGCGAGAGGCGCGGGGCGTGTTCCGAAAATCACTTCGGCGCGGGCGACGCATCCGGGGCGGTGGGGGCGACGCCGGTCAGGTCGTAGCAGGCGACGGCCTTGGACTGTCGGACGAACAGCCGGCCGTTGGCGATCGCGGGGGACGAGTAGTCTGACGGATCGACCGAGCACTGGCCGAGCATGGTGAACTTCTCGGGCGTGGCCCGGAACATCGCCAGGCCCTTGCCGATCACGGCGAAGAGTTTGCCGTCGGCGACCACCGGCGACGGCTCACCGTTGCCCATGGTCTTCTGCTCCCAGCCGACCTTGCCCGTGGCAACGTCAAGGCAGTGAACCATGCCGTTGGTGACCACGTAGACCTGGCCATTGGCGATGGCAGGGCTGCCGTCGCCGGCGAGGCAGTCGGGCTTGTTCCACAGCTTCTCCGGCTGGGTGGTGGTGGCGGAGATGCGATAGGCGACCAGGCCGAGGTCCTTGTTGCCGGTGCGGACGACGGCGATGTCGCCGGAGACGGTGACGGAGGGATTGCCGCCGCCGGGGGCGGTGAACAGGACGTCGCCGGATTTGAGGTCCAGGCCCGTAAAGCCCTTGCCGCCGGCGTTGATGAGCACGATGGCCTTGTCGCCGCCGCGCCAGAGCACCGGCGAGGTCTGGCGGCTGTTCACCTTCGGCTGCTTCCAGGCGGGGACGCCGGTCTTGGCGTTCAGCGCGACCACCGGGCCGATGGCGGCGACCACCAGGTCATCAGCGACGAGGACGGAGGTGTGGGAGAGGCCCTGCTCGCCCTTGTCGGCGCGGTAGGTCCAGACCTCCGCGCCGGTCTTGGCGTCGCGGCAGTAGACGTCGCCGCCGGAGCCGACGAAATACACCTTGCCGTCCACCACCGCCGGCGTGCTGGAGGCGCCCCAGCCGTCGGGCTTGCCTTCGAGGTCTTGCTTCCAGAGCGTCTTGCCGTTGGCGGCGTCGAGGCAAACCAGCGTGTCGTGGGCCTGGTCGACCTTGGTCGGCAGCACCTTGACCACGGCAGCCTTCAGTTCCTCGCCAATCCCGTTGTCGGTCAGCCAGGCGTTCATGTCCTCGATGCTTGGCATGACCTTGTCGCGGATGGCCGGCAGTTTGGCCAGCTCGGCCAGGAGGAAGGCCTTCGCCCCGCGGCGGATGCGATCCGCCGCCCAGTCGGCGGACGGGTCGCGCAACTTCCGGTCGGGGACATTGGCCGCGACCCACTTGGCGATCCGGTCGTCGAGCGGCTGGTCGGCCAGGGCGGCCCGGTCCGGATTCACCCGGGCGTCTTCCATGGTCGTGACGAGCTTGGGGGCAACGGGGCGATCGGTCCAGCCCAGGCTGCGGAGGGCCTTGTCGGAGAGGGTCCGTGTTTTCAGCGCCGTCTCGCCGGCGGACGTCGGCACGACGGCGATCACCGCCGCCTTGAGGTCTTCAGGAATCTTGTTGTCCGTCAGCCAGGCGTCAAACTTCTCGCTCGGCAGGGCCTTGTCTCTGATCGCGGCCAGCTTGGCCAACTCGGCCAATGGGAACGCCTTGGCCCCCCGGCGGATGCGGTCCGCCACCCAATCGGCGTTCGGATCGCGCTCCGACCTGTCGGGCAGGTTCGCCGCCAGCCACTTGCCGATCCACTCCTCCAGCGGCTTGCCGACGAGCGTGGCCCGAGCCGGGTCGACCCGCGCGTCCTCCAGGCTCGCGATCAGCTTGGCGGTCAGCAGGATCGGGCCGATCTTGCCGCTGCGAATGCGGGCGGCCACGAAACCGCCGAGCCGATCGCGATCGGCCTTGTCCGGGATGTTCGCTTCCAGCCACTTGGCGATCCACTCCTCCAGCGGCTTGCCGGACAGGGCGGCCCGAGCGGGATCGACGCGGGCAGCCTCCATGGCGGTGACGAAGGCCTCCGGCATCTTGGGCGGCAGGTCCATCCAGCCCAAGCCGCGGATGGCATCGCCGGACAGTGTGCGGGTCTTGATCGGCGCCTGGTACTTCCAGTTGACGTAAACATACGCCCGGCCGTCGGCGACGCTCACGCACCCGTAGCCGAAGCCCGCCGTGCCGGGAATGTCTTCGCTGGTCCAGAGCTTCACCGGCCCGGCCTTCGGCCAGGCGTCGACCAGTTTCGTCGTGTCGGCGGAGGCGCCGTCGCGCCCGGGTCCGCGCCACTGCGGATAGTCGGCGGCCAGCGCCAGCGACCCGACGCCCAGCAACAGCAGAACGATTCGCGGCATTGTACGCATGACCGCCTCCACGAGAGATGTCCGTCAGACCGATGGCTAGTACTCTGTCAGCCATCATCTGATGGGTGCCATGGCTGGAACGCCGTCCGGTTGTCTTGGACGGCGGGCCAGCCATGCCCGCGCGAGCAAGACATGCCTGCGACAAAACGACCGTCGCAGGCA
>JAQTVL010000692.1 GCA_028706835.1 Phycisphaerae bacterium
CAGCCGCCCTCGACTGTGGATAGGCAGACTCAGCCGGGGGCGGCTGAGCCACAGGCTCTTCGGCGGGCAGGTCGAGGTCGTCATTGCCCGGCGCGGTCGGACCCGCGGGGACATCGGGCAGCACGTTGCCCTCGGCGGCCTGCTGCGCGGGCAGCAGCGCCATCGGCAGGAAGCCTGTCTTGTACCAGGGCTGATCGGGCAGGCCCAGATTCCAGCAGTCGTTCAGGTCCGCCATCGGCACGCCCATCGCGAAGAATTTCACGACGGCGTCCGTTTGCGCCCGGCGGAGCTTCTGGTAGATCGGCACCTCTTCCACATCGGCCCAGGCCTCCAGGCCGCCCTCGAATCGCGGGCACAGTTCCGAGTCGATAGCCTGGGCGAATTTGTTCACCAGCGGGGCGGCGGTATCCTGCCAAAACCGCTCCGCCTCGGCGTCAACGTAGGCGGATGCGTCACCGGTGGTGCCCAGGAACCCGGCCACGCTGGGCGGCACGCGGAAGGTGGCGCAGATGTCCTCGCGCTTCATCCGGCTGCCCTCGATGTACTGCATCTCCTCCATGTTGTTTGCGAGCGAATCGACTTTCATTCCGCCCCATAAAATCGCCAGGCTGCGCGCGTTGGACGCGCCGCCATGCCGCTGCATCCAGGTGCTGTAAATCTGGCGGTCCTCGACGGGGTCGAACTGGGCGTCGGTGGAGAGCACCGGCCCCGGCTCGCAACCGTTTGAGAACATGCTCGCGTTATAAAGGTCCGCGTTGTAATAACTCATGATCGCCAGCCGGCCCGGCACCAGCGGCGCGAGGCCCGCGTGCGGGTCCTCCGGGTCGAACATCTGGAACGTGATGCACTCGTCCACACCGACGTTGAACCGCCTGCCCTCCTCGCCGACGAACTCCCACCCGACCAGTTTTTTCACGCGGCCGGAGCGGTCGAAAATCGGTTTGGTTTTTTTGCCGCCCACGGCGTACATGCTGACCGGGCGGCGGCCGACCATCTCGTCGAAGAGCCAATGCACCCGCCCGTGCGTGTACAGCAGCCCGACGCTGACCTCCATGAACTCGTTGAAGCGCTGATTCGCGTTGGGCTTTTCCAGCAGGTCGTGCAGCGGACCGCTCTCGACGATGTCGCCCTCGTCCGCGCGGTACACGGCGTCCTTTTCGCGGCGGCACTTGCGGCCGTGGGGAACGCCCCACCGCACGCGGGCCAGGCCGTGGGCGCTCTTCGTGCCGGTTGCCGCCCCGCGCGACAGCCGCATCGGCACGCGCCCGGCGGCCGACGCCAGCGCGGTGACGCAGGCGTACACCCAGTTCACCTGGCGAAACGGATCGGTTGGGCCGGAGACGCCCCGGCCGGGGTAAACGTCCGCGCCGGACAAAAACATCTGCGCGATCTGCGACGTGGAGTAGTCCTTCTCGTCGGCCACCATCACCACGCCCGACGGCGTGGGCGTGTAGGCGCTCGCCATCATCACGCATCCGCCGGGTTGTGCCGATGTTTTTTCCACTTTCAAAAACTCACCACGAATTTCACGAATAACGGCTCGAATAAGACGAATAAGAAAAACCAAAAATAATCAGGTCAGATTGCGATCGCCTCGCCGATCGTCATCGTCACCGGGCGCAAGTAGCCGAACGGAGTTACCAGCATTAGCCGCCCGTTGACGCCGTGGACCAGGTTGCCGTCGGGGTGCAGGGTGCATTTGAGGCCAAGCTCGCTGGCCAGACACAGCAGGCTGCAAACCAGGCGCTGCTGCTCCTCGGTGGCTTCCACGTCGGCGGGGGAGTCGATCACGCCCGGCGCATCCGCTATTTCGCGCACCATGCAGCGCCCCGTGTGGCCGGGGGCCTTGATGCAACCCTTACCGCCGCCGTCTTTTTTCGTGCATCTCGCCATTTCATTTCCCTTTCGATTTCAGGTCCGCGATTTCCTTTTCGACCTTCGCGATTTTCCGCGCCACGATTCGCCGCTCCCGTTTGAGGTCCGCCAGTTTCAGGACCCTCATGCCACGGCGGGTGATTTCAACTCGATCGTTCGTTGCTTTCATTGCTTTCGTCATGGCTGTTTCCTTTTCCGCAAAATTCGTTTTTATTCGTGTTTATTCGTGTTCTCTTCGCTGTTTCGTCAGTGGACGGAAACAAACGGCCTCGCGCTCACGATGCCCGCCGCCTCGCGGGCCAGCGCGCAGCTGTACGCCACGTCGCAATGGCTCTCCGGCAGCAGCGGGTTTTCGCTCTCGACCAATTTGAGCGTCTGCGCGTCGCCCTCTTTCTGGACCGCGTAAAGGTCCGTTGCGACGCATTTGTATTCGCCGTCGGCGGCGGGGATCAGTTGGTCGGCGTCGTCGAACGCGGTCTTGAGCAGGCTCCCGAGTTTTCGCTTGCCGCTGGCGGAAAAGGTGAACGGCAGCCAGCGGCCGGGGTATTTCGTCGCGAGCGTCTCGTTGGAGTCCATGCCAAGGCCGGTCGCGTCGCCGGCGCCCACGTTGCGACGGTTGCACTCCATCGCGTCGGCGAGCACCTGCCGCTGGAGGGCGAAGCTCGTGTTGTGCATGAGCACCAGCGCCCGCAGGTTGCGGGGCCGGTTGACGATGGCGTGATTGACCCACACGCTTGAA
>JAQTVL010000108.1 GCA_028706835.1 Phycisphaerae bacterium
GATTACACTCAGCTCTCCGACGCCGACCGCATGCAGATGATGCGGGCTGTCGGCATCAAGAAGGTCGATGAACTGCTCAAGGACATCCCCGCCGGCGTCCGGCTGAAGCGGCCGCTGAACATCCCCGCGCCGCTGAGCGAGCCGGAGTTGACAGCCGAGTTGGAGTGTCGGGCGGCCAACCCCGGCGCGAACATGACCTGCTTCCTCGGGGCGGGGGCCTACGACCACTTCATCCCGGCAGCCGTCGATGCCCTGGCCTCCCGCAGCGAGTTCGTCACCGCCTACACGCCCTACCAGGCGGAAGCCTCGCAGGGCACGCTCCAGGCCTTCTACGAGTTCCAGACCATGGTCTGCGAACTGACCGGCATGGACGTGGCCAACGCGAGCATGTACGAGGGCGGCAGCGCCCTGGCGGAGGCCGTCATCATGGCGGCCGGCATCAGCGGCAAGCACCGCGTCGTCGTCAGCCAGTCTATCCACCCGGACTACCGCCAGGTGGTGCAGACGTATCTGGCCTACCTGTCGCTGGAACTGGTCGAGGTCGGCATCGGCGACGGCCGGACCGACTTGCCCGCGCTGGCGGAGGCCCTCGACGACAACACCGCCTGCCTGGTCATCCAGACGCCGAACTTCTTCGGCAACGTCGAACGGATGGACAAGATCGCCGAGTTCGCCAGGGCAGCCGGCGTGCTGTCGGTCGTCAGCGTCGACCCGCTGTCGCTGGGCGTGCTGAAGCGCCCGGGCGAGTTCGGCGCCGACATCGTCGTCGCCGAAGGCCAGCCGCTGGGCATCCCGCTCGGCTTCGGTGGCCCGTGGCTGGGCCTGATGGCCACCCGCAGGCAGCACATGCGCCGCATCCCGGGCCGGCTGATCGGCAGAACGATCGACAAGGACGGCCAGCCGGCGTATTGCCTGAGCCTCCAGACCCGCGAGCAGCACATCCGCCGCGAAAAGGCGACCAGCAACATCTGCTCGAACCAGGGATTGCTGGCCTACCGCGCCGCGATCTACATGGCGGCCATGGGCCCCCGCGGGTTGCAGCAGGCAGCCCGGCTGTGCCTGGCGAAGTCCCACTACGCCGCCCGGCGGATCAGCGAGATCGCGGGCCTGGAACTCGTCTGGCCGGACGCCCCGTTCTTCAAGGAATTCATGGTCCGCTCGACGATCAAGCCGGTGGCCAAGCTGCTCGACGCCGCGGCCGCCAAGGGCATCCTGGCCGGCGTGCCGATGAGGCCGGACTGGCTGATCCGCCTGAACAAGAGCGATCACAAGCTGGACAACTGCTTCCTGGTGGCGGTGACGGAGAAACGGACGAAGAAGCAGATTGACGAACTGGCGGAGGCGCTGAAGACGGCGTGAGCGCGCCGCTGAGGCGCTGAGGACGCTGAGAGGAAAAGACGAAACACGAAGGGCCACGAACGGCACGAATGAACACGAAGGGGAGGACATGGTGCAAGGCTGCTGGTCGGTCGTGCTCGTGCGAGTGATGCGGACATTGGCCTTTGCGGGTGCGATCGGGTCGATTGTCGCGGCCGTCGTCGTGAAGAGGCCCGTGTTCGGCGTCTATGGTGTCGTGCTGATCGTCGTCGGCGCTATGTTGGCATGCATGCTTCACATTGCCGAGTTGGGCGAAGAGAACCGGAAGCGAGTGTTGGAGCTAAGCGAGAAACTGACCGAATTGCGGTATCCGCCGAAGGAACGGGAGCCCGAGAGCAAGTGAAGGAGAGTGACAGGTTGGCAGAGGCGATGAAGAGGGCGAGAATTACCGATTTATTGCCTTTAACGACTATTGCCTATAGGCTATACTTTGAATGTGGAAAGTAGAATACACCGATGAGTTCGACCAGTGGTGGGAGGCGTTGACGGAAGCCGAGCAGGATTCGGTCAGCGAGAGCGTGGGTCTGTTGTGCGGCCTCGGGCCGTTTCTCGGTCGGCCACACGCGGATGCGGTTAAAGGGTCTCGGCACTCGAACATGAAGGAACTGCGGACGCAACACCGGGGCCGGCCGCTACGGACGTTTTTCGCGTTCGATCCCCGGCGATCCGCTATTCTGTTGATCGGCGGCGACAAGACCGGCGACGACCGGTTCTACGAGCGAATGATCCCGCTGGCGGATCGATTGTATGACACGTACCTGGAAGAAATCCGAAGGGAAGGGCTGATCTAATGGCTGGACACCGCCCGTTCGAGGAACTGCGCAGCAAAATGTCTCCCGAGCGCAGGGCCAGGATTGACGCTCGCACAAAGGAGATGATGACCGACATGCTGCTGGCGGAGATCCGCAAGCTCGTCGGGCGGACGCAGGAGGAAGTAGCGGCGGAGATGGGCATCACCCAGCCCAGCCTGTCGAAGCTGGAGAACCAGGACGACATTCAGGTAAGCACGCTTCGCCGGCTGGTCGAGGCGTTGGGAGGGCAGTTGGAGATCGTCGTCCACCTGCCCCACGCGGACATCCGCGTCAGTCAGTTCAAGGAAGCGTCGTGAGGAAATGCGGAATTCGGAATTCGGAATGCGGAATCGAATTCACTCCGAAATCTGAAATGGAAGCACCGGAGGCATTGAGAGCAGACATGACTGACCAGAACCCTGACCTTCGTGGCGGCGCCGAGCCGCTAATCTTTGAAAAGTCCTCACCTGGCATGGGCGCGGTTTCGCTGCCTGCGGCGGACGTGCCGGCGGTCGACGAGAAGGCTGTCATTCCCGGCGATCTGCTGGCGACGACTCCGCCGCCGCTGCCGGAGCTTGGCGAACTGGAACTCGTGCGGCACTACACCCGGCTGTCGCATCGGCTGTTCAGTGTCGATACGCACTTCTACCCGCTGGGCAGTTGCACGATGAAATACAACCCGCGGATCAACGAGTGGGCCTGCGCTCTGCCGGGGTTCACGCGCCTGCACCCGCTGACTCCGGACCGGCTGGCCCAGGGGGCGCTGCAACTGCTGTATGAACTACGATGCGACCTGGCGGAGATCGCGGGCCTGGACGAGGTGTCGCTCCAGCCTTGCGCCGGGGCCCACGGTGAGATGACCGGGCTGATGACTATCGTCGCGTATCACCGCAGTCGCGGGCAGGACCGCAAAAACGTGCTCATCCCGGACAGCGCCCACGGGACCAACCCGGCCAGTTGCACGATGGCGGGGCGGCAGGTCGTGCCGGTCAAGAGCAATGCCCGTGGCCGGATTGATCTGAACGACCTTCGCGGCAAAGTGGACAGCGAGACCGCGGCGCTGATGGTGACGAATCCGTCGACGCTGGGGCTGTTCGAGGACGAGATCGTCAAGATCGCCGAGATTCTGCACGAGGCCGGGGCGCTGCTGTATCTGGACGGCGCGAACATGAACGCGATCATGGGGCTGAGCCGGCCCGGCGATTTCGGCGTGGACGTGATGCACTACAACACACACAAGACGTTCAGCACGCCGCACGGCGGCGGCGGGCCGGGGGCCGGGCCGATCGCCGTCCGCAGGCAGCTCGCCCCGTTCCTGCCCGCGCCGCAGGTGGTCCGCCGGTCCGACGGAACGTTCGCGCTGGACTACAACCGCCCGCAGTCGATCGGCCGGGTGCGCACGTTCGTCGGGCAAATCGGCGTGCTGGTGCGGGCGTATGCCTACATCCGGGCGCTGGGCAATTCGGGCATCAAGCGGGCGGCTGAGACTGCGGTGCTGTCGGCCAACTACCTCGCGGTCAAGCTCCGCGAGAAATACGAACTGCCGCACGCCCTGCCGTGCATGCACGAGTTCGTGCTGTCGGCCAGCCGGCAGAAGGAAAAGGGCGTCAGCGCGATGGACGTGGCCAAGCGGCTGATCGATTACGACATCCATCCGCCGACGACGTATTTCCCGATGATCGTGCCGGAGGCGTTGATGATCGAGCCGACGGAAACGGAATCGCTGCGGGACCTCGACCGGTTCGTCGCCGTGATGCTGAAGATCGCCGAGGAGGCCGAGACGAACCCGGACGCCCTGCACGACGCCCCGACCCGCGGCTTTACCCGCCGGGCGGACGCGGTGGCCGGCGACCGCAAGCCGAATCTGCGTTGGGAGTGCAAGTAGGCTGTTTGCAACAGGAGAGACTCGAATGTCGAACCCCGTCCGCGTTGGCGTCATTGGGTGCGGTGGCATTGGCAACATTCACATGGACAAGCTCCAGGCCGTCGGGGCCAAGCTTGTCGCCGTCTGCGATATCGACCCGGCCCCGCTCCGGGCGGCAGCGAAGCAGTACACTGTTGCCAACGCGTTCACCGATTACCGCGAGTTGCTCGCGCTCGACGAGGTCGACGCCGTGACGGTCGGCCTGCCGAATTACCTGCACGCCGAGGTGACCATCGCCGCCGCCAAGGCCGGCAAGCACGTCTTCTGCGAAAAGCCGATGGCGATGAACGTCGCCGAGTGCAAGGCGATGATCGCCGCCGCGGCCCGCGCGAAGCGCGTGCTTCAGATCGGCCTGGTAAACCGTTTCTACGCCGAATCGCAATTGACCCGCAGCCTGGTGGCCGCCGGCAAGCTGGGCCAGGTCTATCACGCCCTGGCCGCGGCCACGCGCCGCCGCGGCGTGCCCGGTCGCGGCGGCTGGTTCACCACCAAGGCCAAGAGCGGCGGCGGGCCGCTGATCGACATTGGCGTGCATATCCTCGATCTGACGACCTGGCTGATGGGCCGGCCGAGGCCCGTCGCGGTTTCGGCGCAAACCTATCAGAAGTTCATCCATCGCGACGACTACGCCTACACCGGCATGTGGGGCAAGCCGGTCGCCGGCGGCCCGACGAACGTGGAAGACTACGTCACCGCCCTCATCCGTTTCGCCGGCGGCTCGACCTGCCGCCTCGAGTGCAGTTGGGCCGCCAACATCCACGAGGGGACTTGGAGTTGCCAGCTCCTCGGCGACAAGGCTGGGGCGTTTGTCGACCCCGGCAGCCGGCTCGTGGTCAGCGGCCAGGACGACCGCCTGCTCACCGACACCACGCCGATCTACCGGAAGCTCGACCCCTGGCAGGAGCAGTTCAAGGCGTTCCTGGCGAGTTGCCGCACAGGTCGGCGCCCCGTCGTCCCCGGCGAGCACGGCCAGTACACCCAGGCCCTGCTGGACGCGATTTACCGCTCCGCCGCCGCCGGCCGGGAGATCAGGATCCGCCCCTCGGACCTGCCGAAGACGAAGTAGGGCCTGGTTCAAAGTCGGGTGACAGTTGGGGGTGGGTAGCGATGCGACAAGAAGAGACTGTCCCTATTTCCGCAAGCTTCTTGCCAACCTGCGGCATCTGCGAAATCTGCGTCGCCTCTTCGCTGTTTACTTCCCCGCCGCATCCGGCGCGGTTGTCGGCGCCGCGGGGGTGGCCGGTTCCCAGCCGCCGCCGAGGGCTTTATACAGGGCGATCAGGTCGGTGGTCACGGAGCGCTCGCTCTGGATCAGGGCGTCTTCGGCGGCGTAGCGCGAACGCTGGGCGTTCAGAACGTTGATGAAGTCCGTCTGGCCCTGCTGGTAGAGGTCCATCGAGAGCTTCTCGGCCCGGCGGTTGAACGTGACGGCGTCGGCCAGGATTCGCCGGTGCTCCTGCTCGCGGGCGAACGCGATCAGGGCGTTCTCGGTGTCCTGAAGGGCCGTCAGGACGATCTTGCGGTAGTTGATCATTGCCTGGTCGCGAAGGGCCTCCTGCACCTTGATGTTCGACACCACCGCGCCGCCCTGGAAGATAGCCCAAGTCATCGACGGGCCGAACGACCACGACCGGCTGATGCTCTTGAACAGGTCTTGCGATTGTGCGGCCCGCCAGTCGATCGAGCCGGTCAGGGAGAACTTCGGGAACAGGTCGGCGGTGGCGACGCCGATCTGGGCGGTGGCGGAGTGCAACTGGGCCTCGGCCTGGCGGATGTCGGGGCGGCGGCGCAGCAGGTCGCTGGGCAGGCCGACGGGGACGTCGGCGGGTGCGGCGGGCAGCGGTCCGCCCGGCGAGAGGGAATCCACCAGGTCGCCGGGCGACTTGGCGAGCAGGACGCTGAGAGTGTAGATGGTTTGCCGGGCGGCGGCGTCGAGGACGGGAATCTGGGACTCCGTCGTTGCGACCTGGGCGTCGGCGTTGGCCACGTCGAGGTCGGAGACGAAGCCGGCCTTGCGGCGCTGGCGGGTGATTTCAGCCGTGCGGCGCTGGCCCTGGACGTTGTCGCGCGCGATGCGAATCTGCTCCTGTAGGCCGCGAAGCTGGACGTAGGTCAGCGCCACCTCGGCGACCAGCGTCACCTGCACGTCGCGCAACGCCTCGACTGCGGCGATGATCTCGGCGGCGGCGGATTCCACGCCGCGCCGCAGGCCGCCGAACACGTCGATTTCCCACGCGGCGTCCAGGCCGGTCTGGTAGAGGTTCTGGTCGATCGCCAGGGCGCCGGCTGGGTGCTGGCGGGAATAGGCCGCGCTCGCGTTGGCTGAGGGAAGGAGCCCGCCGACGGCGATGCCGCGTTGCCCGCGAGCTTGCCGGATGCGGGCGGTGGCCAGTTGCACGTCGAGGTTGGACTGGATCGCTTCTTCAACCAACGCCGTCAGTTTCGGATCGCCGAGGGTGTCCCACCAGCGGGCGAGCGACGCCGGCTGGCTGGTCGCGACGGACGGCTGGGAGGTCGAGAGCCGGCCGGCGCCGACCCACGCTTGCGGGACGGCCGGGCGGGGCGGACGGAAGTTGGGCCCGACCGCGCAGCCTGCGAATACGATAATGCCCGAGGTGAACATCACGAGGTGACGAATCATGGAGCGCTCCCTGGTTGTGGCACGTCATTCGTATCGCAGAGCTTCGATGGGGTCAAGGCCAGCCGCCTTCCAGGCTGGGTACCACCCGAACACCACGCCGACGGCGCAGGATACCACCACCGCCGCGAGGATGGCCGGGATCGAGATTTCCGTCGGCCAGTGCAGGAAGAACGCCACCAGCCACGAGCTGCCCCGTCCGAGCAGGATGCCCGTTCCGCCGCCGATCATGCAGAGCACGACGGCCTCGGCGAGGAACTGGAGCATGATATCGAGCGGCTTGGCGCCGACAGCCATCCGCAGTCCGATCTCGCGGGTTCGCTCCGTCACCGACACCAGCATGATGTTCATGATGCCGACGCCGCCGACGACCAGCGAGATCAGGGCCACGATCAGCAGCAGGTTGGTCATCAGCCCGGTGGTCGACGACAACGCCTTGGTAATCTCGGTCATGTCGCGAACGGTGAAGTCATCGGGCTCGTCGGCGCGGAGGTGATGCCGTTCGCGCAGCAGCGTCGATATCTCGCCGATCGCGTCGCGAATGTGCCCCGATGACTTGGCGGCCACCATGATCTGGTTGATGTTGGTGAACCGAACCGGCTGGGGCGTGTCCGCCTGCTGCACCGCCGACTGCGCGGGGTAGAGGGCCACGCCGCTGCTCGGGTAGATCTGGCTGAGCGTGTTCACCGCGGCGTTCGTGCCGCTGGTGTCTTTGGCGGCGGCGCTCTGGCCGGCGTTCGCCGAGCCGGCCACCCGGTTCTTGATCGTCGTCCACGGCGCCAGGACGATGTCGTCCTGGTCCATGCCCATCATGTTGGCGCCCTTGCTCCGCAGCACGCCGACCACCTTGAACGACACGTTCTGGATGCGAATTTCCTTGCCCACCGCCGACTGCCCGCCGAACAGCTCGCGCACGAGCGTCTGGCCGATCAGGCACACCTTGCTGCCGTTGCGGACGTCGCGCTCGCTGAACGGGTCGCCCTCGGCCAGGTCGTTCCAGTCGCGGACGTCCAGAAATTCCGGCGTCGTGCCGGTGATCGACTGCGGCACCCAGTTGCGGTTGCCGTAGACCACCTGCGTGCCCTGGGCCCGCACCACGGGTGCCACGCTGGCCACCGACGGGCAGTTGCGCAGGATCGCCTCGGCGTCCTGCGGGGTCATGGTCATCACGCTGCCCGCCCCGAAGCTGATGCCCCCGCTGGCGGCGGTCCCCGGCATCACCAGCACCGTGCTCGCGCCCATGCTCGCGATCGTCTTCTGGATGGCCGTCGATGAGCCGCCGCCGATCTCCATCATCGCAATCACCGCGCCCACGCCGATCACGATGCCCAGCGTGGTCAGCGCCGCCCGCATCACATTGCGCCGCAGCGCCCGCAGCGCCGTCTTGAGCGTCCGCGCCAGTTTCATGATCGCCCTCCCGCCGCGACCGGCAGCGCCGGCGTCGCGCCGTCGATCAGGCCGTCGCGGATATGGATCACCCGCCGGGCGTGCCGGCCGACCTCCGGGTCGTGCGTGACCAGGATGATGGTCAGCCCGTCGCGGGCGTTGAGGTCCTGGAACATCTGGAGAATCTCCTCGCTGGTGTGCGAGTCGAGGTTGCCCGTCGGCTCGTCAGCCAGCAGGATCGCCGGGCGGTTCACCAGCGAGCGGGCGATGGCCACCCGCTGCTGCTGACCGCCGGAGAGCTGGGACGGGTGGTGGTGAGCCCGATCCGCCAGGCCGACCCGGCCGAGCAGTTCCGTCGCCCAGGCCCGCATCTGCCGCTCAGCCATCTCGTGCCGCCCGTAGGTCAACGGCATCATGACGTTCTCGACGGCGCTGGTCCGGGCCAGCAGGTTGAAGTTCTGGAACACGAAGCCGATCTTGTCGTTGCGGATGGTGGCCCGCTGCGGCGCGGAGTAGCGGGAGATGTCGCGCCCGTCCAGCCAGTACTCGCCCGAAGACGGGTGGTCCAGGCAGCCGAGGATGTTCATCAGCGTGCTCTTGCCGGACCCGCTGGCGCCCATCAGCGCGACCAGTTCGCCCTTGGCGACGTTGACGGTGATGCCCTTGAGCACCGGCACGTCGAGCTCGCCGAGGTGGTAGGTTTTGTAGATGTCCTTCAGTTCGATCAGGTCCATGGCTCATCCTTCCGATCGCTCAAACCGGCTGGGGGCCTCCGCGATCAACTGCCAACACGAAGGGGCACGAAGGGCCACGAATCAACACCAAGAACAACTAAGTTCCCTCTGTAGCTCTGTTCCTCTGCATCTCTGTGTTGGAATTTAGTTCTTCGTGTTCATTCGTGCCCTTCGTGCCCCTTCGTGTTGGCTGTTTCTTTGCATTGGCGCGATTACTCACTGCCCGCCGGGCCTGCCGCCGCCGGCGCCGCCCGGCGCGCCACCGCTGCCCGTGCCGCTGCCGGCGTTGGCGGGGCGGCGCGAGGGCATCTGCGGGGCGAACGGACTGCCGCCGCCGCCCACCGCCGGGCCGCCGCCCGCGGACGCCGCCCCCGGCATCGCCTCGCTCACCACCACCCTTGCGCCTTCGGCTAACTCGCCGCCGGAAATCTCGGTCAGGGCCCCGTCGGTCAGGCCTGTGGTCACGCGAATCGGCTTGACCAGCGCCGGCGAGACCTCCACCCACACGACGCCCCGGCCGGTCGGCTGGTCCTGGCCCGTGGTCGGCGAGCCGCCGTGGCGCGGATGGTCCGGCCGGGTGCTTATACCTGTACCTGCGCCCGCGTCGGCGCGGTCAGGCCGGCTGGTCGCGCGGCCGGTCCGGCCGGCGCGTGCGAGGATCTTCTCGGCCTCGGCCCGGTAGTCCGGTGCGACCAGTTCCAGGCGTGGGGTCCAGCGGAGGGCCGCGTTGGGCACGAGGAGCACGTCGGTCCGCCGGCCGGTGTCGAACTGGACGTTGGCGGTCATGTAAGGCAGCAGCTTGCCGTCGAGGTTGTTGGTGTTTACCTCGACGGTGTAGGTGACCACGTTCTGGGTCATCTGGGCGTTCAGGCGGGTCTTGCCCACCTGCCCGACGAACGTGCGGTTGGGAATGCCGTCGACCGTGAACGTGACGGCCTGGCCAGGGTGAATGCTCGAGATGTCGGCTTCGTTCACCGCGACCCACACCTGAATCCGCGTCAGGTCCTTGGCGATCAGGAACAGGCTGGGGGCGTTCAGGCTGGCGACCACGGTTTGCCCGATGTTCACGCGGCGGTCGATGATGACGCCCTTGACGGGCGATTTGATGGTGCAGTAGCTGAGGTTCCGCTCGACGCGCTTGAAGGCCGCCTCGTACTGCGTCACGGTGGCCTTCGCTTGGACGATCGCCGCGTTGCCGACGCCGACGTTGGCGGCGGCCACGTCAAACGCGGCCCGGTAGGCGTCATATTGCGTGCCAGCCAGCGCCCCGTCGCCGCCGTC
>JAQTVL010000109.1 GCA_028706835.1 Phycisphaerae bacterium
GCGGTGCCTCGCCCGCCGTTCGACTCGCTGCGCTCGCGAGCGGCGGACTCGACACCGCACTCCACAAACAGCGAAGACGGAGCGGGAAAGGCTCTGCCGTCGAGGACGTTGGACTTGTGTAGATACCAACGGGTGGATCACCTCGGGCGGGCCGGGGTCTCCTTCCACTCCAGTTTATTCAACTCCGGGACCTTGTTCGGGTCCGCGGTTTCCAGGTTGCTGTAGACGCGGTCCCCAGCCGAGTTGGTCCAACGGTGCCGGTAGTCCGACGTGTCCCGCTCGACTTCCTTGGTGAACGGGTTGACGTATTCCTCCTGCCCGCTGAGCAGCAGGTAGTTCTCGTGCTGGATCGCGCTGCGGTTCTTCGAGCGTCGGTCGAATATCTCCTGGTCGATCCTGGCCAGTGTGCGGAACACCTCGGCCGCGTCGTTGCCGCGCTGGCCCACGGCCTTGATGTAGGCGGCCAGCCATTCCGGGTTGATCTTCAGCGACTGGCGCACGATGTCGAGCACCGGCTTCCAGGCGTCGGCCTCGTCGGCTGGGGCCCGCATGTGGAACGTGAACTGGTTGCTCCAGAGGGCGGCGGTGGCCCGCCAGTCGCACAGGGCGGTGGCAGCCGCTTCGCGATAGCGCACGCCGCCCTCGGTGTAGTCAAACACGACCACCCCGGCGGTGAACGTCATCGGGGCCTTGCCCAGTTGCGCCATCGTCGCGTTGACGTTCTTGGCCATCGCCGTCAGGATGTCAGCCAGCTCGGGCAGGTCGCCCTTCGCCGTGATCTTTGCGTCGGTGGCCTTGGGGCGGAACACCTTGAAACCCTCCGTCAGGTAGGCCTCGACGGTGGGCATCGGCTTGACCAGGGCGCCGTTGTAGCCCTTGCCGGGCGGGAAGAGCGCGGCCAGGTTGGCGAACTCGGCTCCGCGCGAGAAGTCGACGAAGTTGTAGGTCGGCGCCCAGCGGGCCATCACCGTCCCCGCCCCGTCGCGCTTCACTGAAAAGTCGCACTTGGTCTCGACCGAATTGAGCGCCCCGCCGGCTTGCGTCGGGTCCACCGAGAACAGCCCGCCGTCGATCTGCCAGTTGACCGGCACCAGCACGGTGAACGCCCTCTGCTTCGGTTCCCACTGCCGGCGGAACGTGACGGTGACGGGCTTCTTGCGGGCCGGCTCTACGGCATCGGAAGACGTTGTCGGTTGGGCGCCGGCCGGCGCTGCGGCCAACAGCAGCAATGCGATGGAGAACAGCGACGCGCGACTCCTCATGTCGTACCTCCCCGGTTGCCTGACGGGTCCCAGTTCGAAGACGTCGACACTATGGTCGTCGCGTCGCCCGGCGTCAAGGGCAGCGCGGGGCGCACTTAGTTCGCCGGCGCGGTGGTCGGGGTCGGGCGGCGGTGTTCCAGCCATTCGTCGGCGGTCCACCGGGCGGCTTGGGGGCCGAGCAGACGCTCGACGATGTGCAACGCGCCGTCGATGCCCGCGGTGACGCCGGCGGCCGTAACGATCCGACCATTGTCCACGTAGCGCTGGCCGGTCACGACCTTGCACTTGGGGGCCGCCTTCTGGAGGCCGGCCAGGCCCCAATGGTGGGTGGTGGCGGAGACGCCGTCGAGAAGCTGGGCCCGCGCCAGCAGGAACGCACCCATGCACACGGACAGGGTGATCTCGGAATCCTTGCTGGCCTGGCGAATCCAGTCCACGCCGGCGGCGGTGACGTTCCGCATGTCGCCGCCGGGGATGACCACGATATCGGCTTTGGGGGCGTCCTTGTAGGCGAAGTCCGGTTTGAGCGTGATCCCGCCCATTGTCTTCAGCGGCTCGGCGCTGGCGGCGACGGTGACGACGCGAAAGGCCTTGCCCTCGCCTGCGACGATGAATACATCCGCGGGGCCGGCGAAATCCAGTAGTTCCACCCCTTCGAAAATGAGGATCGCAACGGTACGCAGTTTGGGTTCAGTCTTCACGGTCGCACGTGGCTCCGGGTTCGATGGCTGCTGGGGCTCGGCTGACAGTATACCCAGACCGGCGGCGCACAGGATGCCCAGAGCGACGAGGGCACGAAATCGTAGAGGGAGCATGGCGTGGTTCCTTGCGATCGAGAAGAGCGTTTCATTGCCCGGCATGTGCCCTGATCATCCCACAAACAGATTCCGCGTGGCGAACTGCGGGTCGCACGTCAGATTCACGCCGAGGCGGCGCAGGCCGGTGTCGTCGCCCGGCGTGGGGATGTGCGTCATGTGCACTTCGCAGCCGCGCAGCCGGCGAAGCTGCGAGACAGCCAACTCGGCCGTGGGGTTGGTGGTCGATGCGATCGACAGGGCGATCAGCGTCTCCTCGAGGTCCAGGCTGATCGTCTTTCGCTGGAGGATCTCCTGCTTGAGGTGGCCGATCGACTGAACGATGGCGGGCGAGAGCAGGTGCAGTTTCTGGGGAATCTCAGCCAGGTGCTTCAGGGCGTTCATGACCGCGCTGGACGCGGCGTGCATGAGCGGGGAGTTCACGCCCGCGATCACCGCGCCGTCGGGCAGTTCGATGGCGGCGCCGCAGACCAGGTTGCCGTCGCCCTTGTCGCCGCCCGCGGCGGCGCCGGCGGCGGCATCGCGGGCGGCAGGCACCACGCGGCGGTCCTCCGCGACGACGTTCAACTCCTTCATCAGCACTTCGACCCGCTCGACTGTCTGCTTGTCGGTCAGGCCGGTGGCGTATTCGCAGGCGCTGCGGAAATAGCGCCGGATGACCTCCTGCGCCGCTGCCTGCCGCACCATCGCATCGTTCGTAATGGCGAAGCCGGCCCGATTGCCCCCCATGTCCGTCGGCGATCGGTAGCTGCCCCGGCCGCCGGTGATCCGCTCCAGGATCGCCCGCAACACGGGGAAGGTCTCGACGTCGCGGTTGTAGTTGACCACCGTCTCGCCGTAGGCCTCCAGGTGGAACGGGTCGATCATGTTGAAGTCGCGGATGAATGAGCTCTGCTCGGTGAGGTACTTCTCGTTGTCGAATCCGACGGAGTCGGCAGGCCAAAGTTGCCCCTGCACAAGCTCCGCATCCGCCTCGGCGTTGGGTGTCCTGG
This sequence comes from Phycisphaerae bacterium, assembly GCA_028706835.1. Taxonomy (GTDB): domain Bacteria; phylum Planctomycetota; class Phycisphaerae; order JAJVII01; family JAJVII01; genus STB-87. Next base: position 3,070 of record JAQTVL010000109.1, read on the forward strand.
CATTCATGGCCGCATACTCTAAATGATGGCAGGCGGGATGGCAACACACGAGCGAAACACGCCCGAAACACAAGTTCGTGGGTCGGGTTTGGGCCGTCTGTTTTCTCTGGCGACGGTTGCGGTTGGGCACTAAAATCCGTCCCGCATGGCGAACCAACAATTGCTTACGGACCTGCGGCGCATCGTCGGGCGCGGACAGGTCGAAACCGGGCCGGTGGCGGCGGCAACCTACTCCTATGACGCCTCGCTCGCGCTGGGCGAACCTGGGACCGTGGTCTTTCCGACCGATGCCGCCCAGGTGGCGGCGGTGGTCAAGGCGGCTGCGGCGGCCGGCGTGCCCTGCACGGCCCGCGGGTTCGGGACCAACTTGTCCGGCGGCAGCATCCCGGCCCGCGGCGGGGTCGTCGTCTGCCTGTCGCGAATGAATCGCATCGTGTCGATCGACCCGGCGCGGCGCTGCGCGACCGTGCAGGCCGGGCTGACCAACCTCGATTTGCAGAACGCCCTGGCCCCGCTCGGCTTCTTCTACGCCCCGGACCCAGCCAGCCAGAAGGTGTCCACGCTCGGCGGCAACATCGGCGAGAACTCCGGCGGGCCGCACTGCCTCAAATATGGCGTGACCTCCAACCACGTGCTCGGCATGCAGGTGGTGCTGGCTGACGGCGAGATTGTCCGGCTGGGCGAGGCCGCGTTCGATCCGCTGGGGCTGGACCTTCGCGGGCTGTTCATCGGCAGCGAGGGCACGTTCGGCATCGTCACGGAAGTGACGGTACGGATCATGCCGAAATCGGAGTCGATCATTACCATGCTGGCCGTCTACGACCGCCTGGGCGACGCGGCCCGCTCGGTCGCGGGCATCATCGCACGAGGCATCGTGCCGGCGACGCTGGAGATGATGGACTCGCCGGTGATTAACGCCGTCGAGGATAGCATCCGCGCGGGCTACCCGCGCGACGCCGCCGCTGTGTTGATCATCGAGGTCGAAGGCCCGGCTGCGGGGCTGAAGGAGCAGGCGGCGAAGATTCAGGAAGTGTGCCTGGCCAACGGCTGCCGGAACATTCGCGAGGCGAAGGATGCCGCCGAGCGCGACCAGCTTTGGGCCGGGCGGCGCGGCGCGTTCGGGGCCATCGCCCGGATCGCGCCCAACTACCTGGTGGCTGACTGCTCCGTGCCGCGGACCCGACTGCCCGAGGCGCTCGAGCGGGTGGCGGCCATCGTGGCCCGGTACGAGTTCAAGGCTGGCAACGTGTTGCACGCCGGCGACGGCAACCTTCACCCGCTGCTGCTGTTTGACGCCCGCAACCACGAGCACCTCGAACGCGTTCACCACGCCGGCCGGGAGATCATGGAGGCGTGCGTCGCACTCGGCGGCACTATCACCGGCGAGCACGGCGTGGGCGTGGAAAAGCTCGAAGCGATGCGGCTGATTTTCAACGACGACGACTTGGACTTCCAGCGGTCGCTGCGGCGGGCGATCGACCCAGCCGAGCGGCTGAATCCGGGGAAGGTGATTCCGGCGCCGACGCGAAGCTCGGGGCAGGCCGGTGGCGAGTCCGGGCGCAGCCCTATGGAGTGCGGTAGCGAAGCTACCGCTTTTGCCGGGGCGCGAACGTCAGTTCCACCGACAGCGGGAGCTGCGCTCCCGCACTCCACACACAGCGAAGAGAAGTCATTGCTGCCTTCCGACGCTGCTGAGGCGTGCGAGATGGTCCGCGCGGCTGCGACGAGCGGGACCGCGCTGCTGCCGGTGGGCGGCGGGCGACGCGCGGAATACGGCAATGTCTCCAGCCGGGAACTGACGCCCCTGCGAACCGACAAGCTGACAGCGACCGTCGAGCACGACCCGCCCAACCAGTTCATCACCGTCGGGGCAGGGCTGCGATGGGCGAAGCTCCAGGAAATCCTGGCGGCGGATCGGCAGTGGCTGCCCGTCCGCCCGCCGCTCGCGGACGGCTGCACCGTCGGCGGGATGGTCGCCTTGGCTGCCTGCGGGCCGGAACGCTACCGGTTCGGGGCGGTTCGCGACCGGCTGCTCGGCCTGCGGTTCGTGTCCGGCGCGGGCCGGCTGATCGCGGCCGGCGGCAAGGTTGTCAAGAACGTCGCCGGCTACGACGTGACCCGGCTGATCGCGGGGTCGGCTGGCACGCTCGGGCTGATCACCGAACTGACGTTCAACGTGCTGTCGATTCCGGAAGTCAGCCGGGCGGCCGTCGCAAGGGGTTCGCTGGCCCAGGTGGCAGTGGCGGCCGGCGAACTGCTCACGTCCAACGTCGAACCGGCGTTCGTGACGGTCGCCCCCGACACTGCCGGCGGCTGGCGTCTGGCGGTCGGCTTCGAGGGGTTCGAGACGACGGTGAAGTGGCAGATCGATCGGTGCCGATCCGTGCAGCAGCGAGCGGGCCTGACGGTGGCCGACGACGTGAACTATCCGGTCTACGACGGCTTGCACGCGGGCACATTCACCGAGATATTCGCCCGCCCGTTCGTGCTGCGTGTCGATCTGCCGCCGGACGTGGTGACGGCGTTCGTGACCCAGTTCGAGCGGGTCGTTGCGGGCGCGTCGCTGCTGGTCGACCTGGCTTGCGGGCGAGTCTCCGCGGGCGTGGATCGGCTGGCCGACGGTGACTGGACGGCCGTTTGTGCCGCGGCGGCGAAAGCCGGCGGCCACGCGATCCTGGAAAAAGCGCCCGCCGAATTCAAACAGCGTTACGATGTGTTTGGCCCGCCGCGCCCCGAGTGGCGGCTGATCCAGCGGATCAAGCGCGAGACGGACCCGCACGATATTTTCTGCCCCGGCCGAGGACCTCGAACCAATGCCCATTGAAGCTCACTACGACGAGATCGCCCGGTGCAACCGGTGCGGGTTCTGCCAGACGGCCTGCCCGGTGTTCCGGTCCACCGGCCGGGAGGCGGGAGTGGCCCGCGGGCGGATCGCGCTGCTGCGGGCGATCATCGAGAAGCGCATCGACTGGTCGGCTGACCTGGAAGACCCGCTGTTCGCCTGCCTGCTGTGCGGCGCATGCACGGCCCACTGCTTCCCCGCGCTGCCGACGGCTGACCTGATTACGGACGCCCGCAGCGACTACCTCGACCGTGTCGGGCGGAAGCCGCTGCACCGGCTGCTGTTCGACCACCTCTTGCCGTATCCGAAACGACTTCGGCTGGCCGCGCGGGCGGCGGCGCTCGGCAAGCGAACCGGCATGTCCAACATCGCCAAGGCGCTGGGCCTGCTGCGGTTCCTCGGCCGGGACTTCCCGAAGGCGGAGGAGATCGTCGCCCAGTTCCCCGCGCAGGCGTTCCGCGACAAGGTTGCGCCCGGCGAATTCCCCGGGCGCGGCGAGTCGCTGCGGATTGGGTATTTCGTCGGTTGCGGCGTGGACATCATGGCGCCGGTCGCGGCGGAGGCGACGCTTCGGCTGCTCCAGACGGTCGGCAAGACGGTGACGGTGCTGGACAACGGCTGCTGCGGGCTGCCCGCGCTGACCTACGGCGACCGCAAGGCTGCCCGGCGACTGGCGGCGCAGAACCTCGATCTGCTGGCGTCGCACTCGTTCGACCTGGTCGTGACCGACTGTTCGAGCTGCGCGTCGTATCTCAAGAAGTATCCGCAACTGTTCGACGAGGGCGACCGCCGGCGCGAACAGGCCGTCGCGTTTGCCGCGAAGGTTCGCGATTTCGTCGAGGTCGCTGCCAAGGCGGAACGGCCACGGACAACGTCGTCCGCCCGCGTGGTGGCGACGTATCACGACCCATGCCACGCGTCCCGAGGCCAGAAGATCACGAAGGACCCGCGGGACGTGCTCCGGTCGCTGCCGGGCGTGGAGTATCGCGAGTTGCCCGAAGCGGACTGGTGCTGCGGCGGGGCCGGGTCGTATGCCATGGGACACTACGACCTGGCGCGGCAGATACTCGAACGCAAGATGGCCAATGTCGCCCGGACCGGCGCGAACCTGCTGGTCACGTCCTGCCCGGCGTGCATCCTGCAACTGTCCTACGGCGTCCGCCTGGCCAAGCTGCCTGTGCGGGTGTGCCATATCTCGGAACTGTGCTCGCCGGCAGAGGCGGGGGCGGTATGCGAATAGCGATGACCGTCACGTCGCTTCTGGCGGGCTACGCGCCCCGGGCCTCCGAGAGACGGTGCAACTGCTGCTGAATCCCCTCATGTCCAGCCGCGAAGCGAGTAATACAGATTGGCCAGCAACTCACGCGATACGGCCGGGATGTCGCGGAAACGGTCGGGCCACTTACGCTCGCCGGCGAACCGGCCACCGTTCTCCCAGTCCGGCGAGCGAAGGATGAGTTGGCTGTAGCCGGCCTGCCGGAAACAGTTGGCTGCCCGGCGGGTGTGATAGCCGCTGGTTACCACGATGAATCGCTGCGACTTCGGGTCGATGCCCGGCAGTTGGGCTACGGTCCGCGGGTGGTCGTGAGTTCGCGTGGCCTGGCGGTCGATCAGGATATCCGATCGAGGGACGCCGTAGGCGTTGACGATGTCCGCCAGATCGTCAGCCCAGTGACCGGCGGACGACACGACGACCTTCGGCGCCCAGCCATCACGATAAAGCCGGGCGGCCTCAACAGCACGCTCATGGCCGCCGCCAAGGACAACGATGAAGTCCGCCTTCGCCAGCGGGTCCACGGTGATAAGGCGCTCGCTGAGCCTGTCGCCAAGCGGCGTGACTACCAGGACGGCCACGACAAGCATGCAGACGTTGATCGTCCATTGAATTGTCCGGGCCAGCCGGCGAACCCAGCGGCGCCTGCGTGATGGCTTTGGAGATGGCGTGTCCTGAACGGAAACATCCTGGGCCTTAACGGAGGTGGGCATCTCATCGTTCCTTGTTCCAGTTGAGCCTCGCAACGGACAGCCGCGATATCATACCGCGCCCCACGTCTCCCGCGATCCACGATAGGAGGCGAGTTGGGGCGTGACAGGAACCGCTGAATTGGCTTAGAATGCGTCCGCGACTACGGGGGCCTATTGGCGTGGCCTCAGCAAGGAGACGGACATGGTCGGAGTAGCGGTTGTCGGGGCGGGGAATTGGGGCAAGAATCTCGTCCGGAACTTCGATTCGGCTGGCAATGCCCAGCTCAAATACGTCTGCGACAAGGTCGAGAAGATTCGCAAGGCCATGGCGTCGGCGTTTCCGAAGGCCAGGGTCGTCGCCGAGCTTGAGGCGGCCCTGAACGACCCCGAAGTCCACGCGGTCGTCATTGCGGTCGACGCTCCGCTGCACCACGAGCTGGCCAAGGCTGCGCTGGAGGCAGGCAAGCACGTCTACGTTGAGAAGCCGCTCACGCTGTCCGCAGCGGACGCCAAAGACCTCGTCGACCTGGCCGCCAAGCGGGGTCTCAAGCTCATGGTTGGTCACCTGCTGGAGTATCACCCGGCAGTCAACTACATGAAGGACATGATCGACAAGGGTGCGGTGGGCAAGCCGCTGTATCTGTATTTTCAGCGAGTGAACCTGGGCATCGTCCGCAGTTGCGAGAATGCGTGGTGGTCGCTGGCCCCACACGACATCTCGGTGGCGTGCTACCTGTTTGGGGCGGAGCCGGTGAGCGTGTCAGCCAGCGGGCAGGCGTATCTCCAGAAGGACATCGAGGACGTGGTGTTCGCGAACCTGAAGTTTGCCGACGGGCGGATGGCCCACGTTCACGTGTCCTGGCTGGACCCGCACAAGATCCGCAAGGTGACGCTGGTCGGTTCGAGCAAGATGGTGGTGTTCGACGACATGGAGGCGTCGGAAAAGATCCGCGTCTACGACAAGGGGGCTGACGTCAAGGAAGGCAGCGTGGCCAGCTACGCCGACGCGATCACGCTTCGCACCGGCGACATCCTGCTGCCGAAGATTTCGTCGGCAGAGCCGCTGAAACTGGAATGCCAGCACTTCATCGACTGCGTGGCCAACGGCGCGACCCCGCGCAGCGACGGGGCGGACGGGCTGCGGGTGGTGAAGGTGCTGGAGGCGGGCGCGAAGTCGCTGGCGCAGGGCGGAGCGCTGGTGGGGCTGTGAGTGATTGTCGATGACACAAGCCCAGGGATGGCCATCCCTGGGTTTTGACTCGCGGAGGAGCAATGACCGAGCAACTCAAACCATATTTCGTCCATGCGTCCGCGTTCGTCGATGACAACGTGCAGATCGGCGAAGGGACGAAGATCTGGCATTTCTCGCACGTCTGCTCCGGGGCGCGGATCGGGCGGAAGTGCATCTTCGGCCAGAATGCCCACGTGGCCAACAACGTGGTCGTCGGCAACAACGTGAAGGTCCAGAACAACGTGTCGATCTACACCGGCACAGTGATCGAGGACGACGTGTTCCTGGGGCCGTCCTGCGTGCTGACCAACGTGACCAACCCGCGGTCGCAGATCAATCGGCACAGCCTGTACGAGGAAACGCTGCTGCGTCGCGGCTGCTCGATCGGGGCGAACGCGACGATCGTTTGCGGGATCACCGTTGGGCGATACGCGTTCGTCGCGGCTGGCGCGGTGGTCGCCAAGGACGTACCGGACTACGCGTTGATGATGGGCGTGCCGGCGAGGCAGCACGGCTGGGTATCGCGACATGGCCATCGGCTGACCGCCGGCCCCGACGGCGTGATGGTCTGTCCGGAGAGCAAGCTGCGCTACCGAGAGATCAACCCAGGCGTGCTGAAGTGCCTGGATCTCGACGAAGATGCCCCACTGCCGGCGGAGTTGGCGGTCGGCAAGACCTGCTACGACGAGTTCAAGGCCAAGCGATGACAACACTCAAGATCGTCACCGTGGTCGGGGCCAGGCCTCAGTTCGTCAAGGCGGCGGCGGTCAGCAGGGCCGTCGCCGAGTTCAACGCCGCGAACAATCTGCTCCACATCGACGAACGGATTGTCCACACCGGCCAGCATTACGACGACAACATGTCGAAGGTGTTCTTCGACGAGCTGCACATTCCGCGTCCGGCGGTGAACCTGGACGTCGGCTCCGGCCCGCACGGCCAGCAGACCGGGGCGATGCTCGGGCGGATCGAGCAGATACTGGTGGGCGATCCGCCCGACTG
>JAQTVL010000693.1 GCA_028706835.1 Phycisphaerae bacterium
CCCCACGCCACCGGCGAGCCGGGCGTTGTGTTCATGGACGCGATCAACCGCGCCAACCCCCCGCCCCACATCGGGCGCATCGCGGCGACCAACCCCTGCGGCGAGCAGCCCCTGCTGCCATACGAGGCCTGCAACCTCGGCAGCGTGAACCTCGGCGAGTTTGTGAACACGTCCGGCGCGACGCCCACGGTCGAGTGGGAACTGCTCCGCGAGGCCGTCCACTTCTCGGCCCGATTCCTCGATAACGTCATCGACGCCAACAAGTACCCCCTGCCCCAGATCGAGGCGATGTGCAAGGCCAATCGCAAGATCGGCCTGGGCATCATGGGCTTCGCCGACGCCCTCTACAAGCTCGGCGTCGGATACAACACCGACGAAGGCGTCGCCTGGGGCGAGCGGTTCATGAAGTTCATCAACGACGAGTCCCACGCCTACAGCGAGAAGCTGGCCGAGGAGCGCGGCTGCTTCCCCAACTGGCAGGGCAGCACGTGGGACATCGTGGCCCATCGCAAGATGCGAAACGCCGCGACGACCACCGTCGCTCCGACGGGCACGATCAGCATCATCGCCGGCTGCTCCGGCGGCATCGAGCCGATGTTCTCGCTGGCGTTCTACCGCAACGTGCTCGACGGCCAGCGGCTGATCGAGGTGAACGATTACTTCCAGCAGACGGCCAAGGCGTGCGGCTTCTTTAGCGAGGAGCTAATGGATCGCATAGCCAAGGAGGGCACCTTGGCCCATCTCGACGAGGTCCCCGACGCCATCCGCCGGGTCTTCGTCTGCGCCCACGACATCGCCCCCGACTGGCACATGAAGCAGCAGGCCGCCTTCCAGCGGCACTGCGACGCCTCCATCTCCAAGACCATCAACTTCACCAACGACGCCCAGGTCGAGGAAGTCGACGCCATCTACCGCATGGCCTACACCATGGGCTGCAAGGGCGTCACGGTCTATCGCGACGGCTGCCGCAAAAACCAGCCCATGTCGCTCGACAACAAGGACAAGCTCAAGAAGGGCGCCGCCGCCGAGGCCCCCGCCGAGGCGGAAGGCCCAGCCAGGACGCCGATCGAGCGCCTCGTCACCGTCGAGCCGGTCCCGCTGCCGGAGATCATGAGCTGCCTGCGCATCCGCCAGATGACGCCCTTCGGCAACATGCACCTGAAGATCACCGTCGACCCCAAGACCGAGCGCGAGCTCGAAGTCTTCGCCCAGCTCGGCAAGGGCGGCGATGTCGCCAACAGCGACCTCGAAGCCATCTGCCGGCTGCTCTCCCTGTTCCTCCGCTGCGGCGGCTCGCTCCGCCTGGCCATCAAGCAGCTCGACGGCATCGGCAGTTCCCTCACCGTGCCGACCAAGAGCGGCCGGATCGCCAGCCTGGGCGACGGCCTGGCCAAGGGGCTCATCCGCTACACGCGGGCCAAGGAGATGTTCGGCCTGAAGGCCATGCTGCTCGGCGAGTTCGACCTGGCGTTGCTGGACGACCGGATGCGCGGCGAAGCCACGGGCATGACGACCCGCCAGGCCGCCAAGCCGGCGGCCAAGCCCGTCGCCGGCGCCGCCTCGGGCCTCAAGCGCGCCGACGCCCCGCCAGCCAAGCCGGGCAACGGCGGAAACGGCGGGAAGAAGGGCAACGGGCATTCCGCGAAAGAGTCACTTGCGCCGAGGCAGGAGGCCGAGGCGCCGGGCGGGACAGGCGACGTCGCCACGGCAGTCGCCCCCGCCCTTTCCAGACGACAAGGGCTGCTCAACGCATTCAAGCTGAAGTGCCCGGAATGCGGGAGCACCTTGAGTTTCCAGGAAGGCTGCGTCAAGTGCCCCGGCTGCGGCTACAGCCAGTGCTGACCTGACGAAGCCAGCCGGCCCCCTTGCCGGGGTGTCGGCGGCACGGATGCAATGCTCCACGTGGGGCATTGTGACCCAATGTCTCACGTGGAGCGATTCGCACACGACAGCCTTCAGCGGGCAGCTTTCAGCTACGAATTCCGCTCTGGCTGAGTGCTGACCGCTGACCGCTGAAAGCTTCTTCCCGACCTTTCCGTTTCCCCCCTCCGGAGACGCCGGGCGCCCGAAAGGCTGCCCGGCGTTTCGTTGTACCCCCGGCCAATGTTCCACGTGGAACATCGTTCCGGTCACGCCTCTCCCGCCTGCGGGGGAGGTGCGGCTTCAGCCGCGGTGGGGGTCCGTTGGGACCACGTCCGACCAATGTTCCACGTGGAACAATAGCACTCACTAACTATGTATTTCTTCGGCAACCCCCGCCCGGCCCATCACATGCCGCCCGGACCCCCCGTTTAATTCGGGGACACGATGCCGCCGCTACCGCCTGGCCCAACCAGCCACCGGCCGAACCCGCTCCGCCTGCCCTGAGCGTGCCGAAGGGGTCGGGGCCGGGCGCAGATGAAACCTTTCGTACTTCCATGTATGGCAACGTGTTACGGCAAGGTTTAGCAAGGTTACTTAAGTCACTTTTGTAACCTTGACGCCTCCCTCAGAATAGGCGTGAGCGTTTAGGCGGCGACACGAGTGGGCCGGGGGCGGATCGTCGGCTGGGGGATCGGATGAATCCCGGGGCGCGGCTGGAAGAAGCTGACGGGGACGAATC
>JAQTVL010000110.1 GCA_028706835.1 Phycisphaerae bacterium
CGAGCCGGACGTTCTACACGCTCGAAACGATGCCGTGGGCCCCGCCGGACTCGGCGGACAGCTACGTTCGCCTGATGCGAGCTATCGACCGGCGGCAGTTCGCGGTGCACCTGGACCCGGTGAATCTGGTGAACAGCCCGGGGCGGTACTTCCGAACGGGCGAACTGATCCGCGAGTGCTTCGCGAAGCTCGGGGCGTCCATCCGGAGCTGCCACGCGAAGGACATCGCCTTGTCGGGCAAACTGACGGTCCACCTGGACGAATGTCGGCCCGGCCTGGGGGGGCTTGACTACGCCGCCTACCTGTCCGAGTTGAACAAGCTTGACGCCGACTGTCCGCTGATGCTGGAGCATCTGAAGACGGCGGAGGAGTATGCGTTGGCTGCGGAGCACGTTTGCCAGGTGGCGAGCGGGCAGGGCATTCGCTTCGTCGTCTGACCCTCGGACTGAAAGAACGACATGAACCCGACCCTTGTTGTCACGTTTACCGCGCCTCGCAAGGCTGAATTGCTCCCTGAGCCGGCTGACGAGCGCCCCCTGGCCGGCGACGAGGTGGCTGGACCCACCCTGGTCACGCTGACCAGCCCGGGCACGGAGCTGAACTGGGGATTCATGGGCAGCAAGTTCCCAGCCAAGCCGGGGTATGCGGCCGTGTTCCGGGTGGAGCAGGTCGGCCCGGAGGTGCGGACGCTCGCTCCCGGCGATATGGCCCTGTGCATGGGATCGCACCGCAGTTATCAGCGCCGGCCACAGCGCGACACGGTCCCCGTTCCCGCCGGGCTGGCCCCGCACTTGGCGGTGTATGCCCGGCTGATGGGCGTGAGCATGACCACGCTGATGACGACGGCTGCCAGGCCCGGGGATCGGGTGCTTGTTACCGGCCTCGGCCCGGTGGGCAACCTGGCGATGCAGTTGTTCAAGGCGAGCGGCTACGAGGTGATCGGCGTCGAGCCGAACCCGGCGCGGCGGAAGTTGGCGGAGTCGGTGGGCCTCGGCCCGGTGCTGGAGTCGACGCCGACGGGCGATGCCGCGTTCGCCGGCAGCGTCGCGCTGGCGGTCGAGTGCTCCGGGCACGAGCAGGCGGCGCTGGACGGCTGTCGCGTCGTTCGCAAGGGCGGCGAAGTCGTGCTGATCGGCGTGCCCTGGCAGCGGCGGAGCGAAACGCTTACCGCGTTCGACATCCTGCACGCAGTGTTCCACCGCTACATCGTGCTGCGGAGCGGCTGGGAATGGGAAGTGCCCAACCAGCCATCCGATTTCCGTCCGCACAGCATCTTCGGAGGACTTGCGACGGCGCTGCGCTGGCTGGCGGAGGGCAAGGTGCATGTCGATCGGCTGTGCGAGCTTAGCTCGCCACGCGATTGCCAGGCGGTCTACGACCAGCTCCTGCGCGGAGAGCGTATGACCGCGGTATTCGATTGGAGGTGTGTGTAGACGATCGGGAAGGCGCGACACCTGGACGGCGTGCCGTTACTGGGCGGCGCCCACGACGCTTTCGTACACCTCGTTCACCTTCTTGGCTGACTTGTCCCATGAAAGTTGCTGGACTTCGAAGCCGCTCTGGCGGCGGAGGGTTTCGCCCAGTGGCGGGTGGCGCAGGACGGCCAATATCTTATTGGCCATCTCGTTGATGTCCCAGAAGTCGACCTTCAGCACGTGCGTCAGGATTTCCGACACGCCGGACTGCTTGGAGATGATCACCGGCACATCGTGACTGATCGCTTCCAGTGGCGCGATGCCGAACGGCTCGCTCACCGAGGGCATGACGTAGAGGTCCGCCATCTTGAAAATGCGATCCACGTCCGCCCCGCGCAGGAAGCCGGTGAACAGGACGCGATGGCCGATGCCCATCTCGGCGGCCAGTTCGATGACCTTCTTGGTCATGTCGCCGGAGCCGGCCATGACGAACTTGACGTCCGGGTAGACATCGAGCACCTTCTTGGCGGCGGCGAGAAAATACTCCGGGCCCTTTTGCATCGTGATTCGCCCGAAGAACAGGACGATCTTGTCGGTCCGGGCGATCGGCTTGGGGATCGTGACCTGGCCGTTGTTGTCGACGGCGTTGTAGACCACCTCGATCTTTTCCGGCGGCACGCCGTAGCGGTTGATGACGATGTTTCGCGTCAGGTGGCTGACGGCGATTATCTTCTGGGCCCCGTGCAGCCCGGCCCGCTCGATGTCGTAGACCTGCTGCCAGACGCGCTCGCCGCTGCGGTCAAACTCGGTGGAGTGGATGTGTACGACCAGCGGCTTGCGTGAGAATGCGGCCACAGCCAGGCCGGCTGGATAGGTCATCCAGTCGTGTGCATGGATCACGTCGAACTGCTCGTTGCGGGCGATGTCGACGGCGAGGCGTGCGTAGCGATGGGCCTCGGAGAGCATGTCGCCTTCGTAGTGCCCCTTGGCCCCACCTGCGGCGGCCGGGGTTGCCACCGATGTGCGGTGCGGATTCGTGGCGGACACGTCGACGGCTTTGCCCTGGGCCTTCAGTTGCTCGACGCGTTGCTCATATTCAGCCTGGCCGATGTAGGGGGAGATCGCCGGCGCGTCGACCGTGCGGAAGGACACGTGCTCAAATTCGCGGAGCCGATACTGCCGGCCCGCGGGGGTGTCGATGGTGGTCCACTCAACGGGCGTGGCGAGTTTCACATGGGTCGAGAACTGGCTGGTGACGGGGCGGGGCAGGACGAAGATCACGTCGATGCCCTGGCGACTCATCGCCTTGGTCAGGCCGTAGCACGCAGTCCCCAACCCGCCACTGATGAAGGGAGGGAACTCCCAACCTAGCATGAGCACCCGCATCACGACGCCCTCACTGAAGGCTATTAGCCTGATGGACCGCTTATCCGACAATCTCCCCAGCGGTCGCCGACCGTCGGTAATCGGAGCGGCGACGAACGTCCTGATACCGAAGCGATCTACAGGATATGCTGGCAGTTGCCCGCGAGCCTGTTACTTTCACTGCCAAATCAGCCATCGACTCCTTCAGAAACTGGGTGAAGCAGTCGCGGCGAGCAGGCTGGTTGGACCCCTCCGAACCAAAAGCAGGCCTCAGCCACAAGCATATACCCCACATCGTTATTGTCAATACAATTCGTTTTACCTACCCAGTTTAACACGATGGTGGGGAGCCTGAAAATCGCGCTACTATCATAGCTTGCATGTCAAGCAGGGCGAATCGCTCCTTATCAGCATGTCTACTCGGAATCTGCTAGGGGAGCAGCCTAAATCGCAGGATGGTCAGGACCGCCCGGATTCCATCGACCCAGGTGATCTTCTTGCCCTCGCTGTAGGTCCGCCCGGCATACGAAATCGGCACCTCCAACACCCGCCAGCCCGCCCGGGCCACCTTCGCCGTCAGTTCCGGCTCGACCTCAAATCGGTCGCTGACGATGGACAGCCGGCTGACGACTCGGCGAGTGAACACCTTGTAGCAGGTTTCCATGTCGGTCAGCCGCAGCCCGGTCATCGCGTTGGACAGGGCGGTGAGCATTCGGTTGCCCAGGTAATGTGCCAGCCGATCGGTTCGCCGGCCGGCGAACCGCGATCCGTAGACGACATCCGCCCGGCCGGCCAGGATCGGCTCGAGCAGCCTGGAGTAGTCCGCCGGGTCGTATTCGAGGTCGGCGTCCTGGATGAGCAGGATGTCGCCGGCGGCCTCGGCGAATCCGCGGCGGATGGCGGCGCCCTTGCCGCGGTTGCGCTCCTGGTGAAACAGACGGATGCGAGCGTCGTCGCGGGCCGGCTGGCGGGCGATTGCCTGGAGGCGGTCCCAACTGGCGTCGGTGGAGCAGTCGTCGACGAGGATCAACTCCAGGCGGAGCGAAGCGGGCAGGCGCGCGGCGAGCACCCGGCGGACAAGCTCGTCGACCGTTGCCTGCTCGTTGTAGACCGGAACGATGACCGACAGCGTCCGCATCGGCGTCTGATTTACCAGAACGAGGGGGAAGATGAAAGATGCTATTCCGTCGCCTGCGGCACGGGCGGCTGAACCTCCGTCAGGTCCATCCAGTGGGTCTGGTTGCGTCCCTTCTGGCGGGCGCTGTCGATGGCCTCGATGGCGGCGCGGACCATGGCGTCGGGCCGCTCAGCCACCAGCTCGCTCCTGGCGGTCACGATTCCGATGGTGACGCTGATGGCCGTCGACCGGTCGCCCAGGCAGGGCGGGTTCTGAGCGATGGCGTTGCGAATCCGCCGGCAAAGCAGCTTGGCGATGGCGGGGTCGCCGTTATCGATCGCCACGGCGAATTCATCGTCGCCGAACCGGGCCAGCAGATCGTAGTCCCGCAGCACGGCGCGGAGCACGTCCGCGATCCCTGTCAGCACCAGGTCGCCGGCCAGGTTGCCGTGCTGCTCGTTGACCACGTGGAAATCGTCGACGTCGATGAGCATCATGCAGATCGTCTGGCCGAACCGCTTGGCCCGATTGCACAGCCGCGTCAGCGAGGCAAAGAAGTAGTCGCGGTTGGCCAGGCCGGTCAGGCTGTCGGTGATCTTCTGTGTTTCGACCTGCTCGGTAATCTCGGCCAGCTTGTGGCGCAGTTGGCCGACGAGTTCGACGAGATGCTCTCGCGAGAGGGCGAGCAAGTCCTGGGAGTCACAAATTTGGCGACCTGATTCGGTGGCCATACGGAACACCTTGTAGTTGGCCCCTTAGACTAATCGAGCCTTGACTGGCATGGCTTTAGGAAATTTGCTTGACAATGCGATTCGCCAGCGGCCATGATATCGGCATGAAGTTAGCGGTTGTTCTTCAGTTTGCGTTCACGTCACGGGAAATGAGGGCTTTGGCATACGCCTTCGGCCGCAGCGGGTAGTTTCCCGCGGCGGTTTTTTTATGCCAACACGTTCCAGGAGGTGCCCGATGGCAAAGGGCAAGGTCAAGTGGTTCAACGACCAAAAGGGCTACGGGTTCATCGCCAGCGATGAGGGGGGCGACGTGTTCGTCCACCACACAGCGATCCAGAAGGAAGGGTATCGGACGCTGGCTGAGGGCGAGGAGGTCGAATTCGACCTCGAGCAAGGCCCCAAGGGCCCCAAGGCCGCGAACGTTCGCGCGGCTGCACAGGCGTAGTGGAGCCCCGGCGCAGGCAAGCGCATCGAACGCCTGCGGCCAAGTCTGTTCCGGACGATCGACTGAAGCCCGCCGACCTGCTCGGCGGGCTTTTCACGTACCGGCCTGCCGGCATTCGGCGTAGGTCTTCGGCGTCTCGTACAGCCGGACGCTCACCAGGTCCCCGCCCAACGCCGAGGCGTCGGATAATATCCCGAAGATCACGGAGCAGATGTTCTCGACCGTCGGGTTGAGCGAGCGGAATTCCTCGCAGTCGACGTTGAGGTTCCTGTGGTCCAGCCGGTCGATGACGGCGGCCTTGACGATCCGCTCCAGCGCCGGGATGGTTACCGCCGCCGGCGGCGACTTCACCGTGACCTCGACGACGTAATTGTGGCCATGCCCAGCCGGGTTGGCGCACTTGCCGAACTGGCCTTGGTTCTCGGCGTCGGAAAGCGTCGCTGACCAGAGCCGGTGGGCGGCGGAGAACTCGAACTGTTCCGTCAGATAGACCACGCTGCCCATGTCGTGCTCCCCTCGATACGTCAAGCGGTGGAACGGCGTCCAGTCGAAGATGAGTGCATCCAGCCTGGCTCGGCCGGCGATCGCAAGGCGATCGGCCAATGCCGCCCAGCCCGCGACGAGCCACTGGCCCGGCTGGCCCTGGCCGGCGGCGAGGCAGGAGCGGATTGCACGGAGCAGTTCGGCGCGGACGACGTCGTCGATCAGTTTGATGTTGGCCACGCACGACGTGCGCGGATCGGTCATGCCCGCCAGTTCAGCCGTGACGCGATAGTACGGCGCCACTCCCGCCGGCCGGGGAAACCCGGCGTAGTTGTTGACCGCCCCGTCCGCCGCGTCGATCGCGGGATCGGCGGTGAGTGCGAACCGCACCTCGCGCCCGAGGCGAATTGTCGTTGCCCGCGTCTCCATTTACTGTTCCGCCTGACTCGTTGCCGTCGCGTGCACGTCCAGGCGGCCCGCCTTGATCTCGCGCTCCGCCTCCGCGATCCGCTTCCGCGCGTCCTCGCCAAGCCGATCGGCCAGGGCCGGATTGACCTGCCATCGCACCACGCCGTCGGCGAGCGAGTGTTCGACGGTGTCCAGCCGGCTGGCAGCGCGG
Organism: Phycisphaerae bacterium; assembly: GCA_028706835.1. Taxonomy (GTDB): domain Bacteria; phylum Planctomycetota; class Phycisphaerae; order JAJVII01; family JAJVII01; genus STB-87. Next base: position 6,176 of record JAQTVL010000110.1, read on the forward strand.
GTCCGCTGGAGGATGCCCGCGAACACGGCGTCGAAATCGACGACGCCGGACGCGATGAGAATCTTCGGCGCCAGGGATGACAGGTCCGACCAGCTCTCAAATGCGAACACGTTCGGGCTGTCAGCGGCGGCTGTGAATACAGCCGCCGGCCTCCGGCTCGCGTTGAAGATCATATCGGCCCCGTCGTGAATGACGGTGCGGGCCGCCTGGCCCACCGCGTCCGGCTGGGTCTGGGCGGCGAACAGGGTCTCGGGCATGACGTTGCTGCCCCAGTCGCGGGCGCCGCGGACGAAGGCGGCGACCAGCGGCTCCTGCAACTGGCCACGTTCGTTGCCTACGGCGGCCACGCGGCGCGTCTGAGTGCATGCGCCCGCCGCCAGGCCCGACAGGTAGGCCGCCTGGTCCGCTCGCAGCACGACCGATTCGACGTGGGGGGCCAGGCCGGCGGCGCCTACGCAGACGATCCGCACGTTCGGCATGATCTCCGTAGCGTGGCCGGCGGCTTCGAGGAAGTCCGGGCCGGCGAAGATGATGACGTCGGCCCCGTCCTTGCCGGCCTGCACGGCTGCTTCGCGGGCGGCGTCCGGCTGGGACAGGTACACGTTCGTGCGGACACCCTGGCTGGACAGGTGCTCGAAGGCGGTTCGGCACAGGCTGGAGAAGTCGTGGTCGCCGGGCTCGGGCGCGATCAATGCGACCTGGCGAACGGCGTTTGACCTGCCGACGGGCTCGTGCTTGCGGCAGGCGGGCAGGGCGGCGAGGGCGACCAGCGTCGCCAGGAGCGTGAGCAGCACCAGACAAATTCGCCGCATGAAGTATCCTTCGTCGTAGTTGGCCGCTCCGGGAGGCGCTGCCGCCCGAAGCGCGGACCTTCGGTCCTGCGGCTAAACGGGGGGCGCCCGTTCCGTTCCCTACTGCCGGTTGTGGTTGTGCAGCAGGTTCATGATCTCGGCCCGCGTGGCGTGGTCGGTCTTGAACAGCCCGCGCAGGGCGGAGGTGACCATGATGCTGCCGGGCTTCTTCACGCCGCGGATGGTCATGCACGTGTGGGCGGCTTCGAGGACCACGGCGACGCCCTTCGGGTCGAGCTTTTCCATGAGCAGGTCGGCGACCTGGCTGGTCAGTTGCTCCTGAATCTGGGGCCGGCGGGCGAACAACTCGACGACGCGGGCCAGCTTGCTGACGCCGACGACCTTGTCGCGCGGCAGGTAGGCGATGTGGGCCTTGCCGGTGAACGGGAGCAGGTGGTGCTCGCACATGGAGAAGAACGGCACGTCGCGCAGGATGACCATCTCATCATACTTGACGGTGAAGACCGCATCGCCGAGAACGACATCGGGGTTCTCGTGCAGGCCGCCAAACAGTTCGCAGTACATCTTCGCCACGCGCATCGGCGTGTTGCGGAGGCCTTCGCGGTCGGGATTCTCTCCGACGGCCTCCAGGATCACTCGAACGGCTGCCGCGATCCGCGACAGGTCCATCTCCTCGGCGCACTTGACGGTAACAGCCATTGCCTCATCCTTTCGTCTCGCACCATTGATAGTCGGCCACGACCGGCAAATCAAGACGAAACACGAGAGGACGCGACGGCGGGGCGTGGCAAGATCGGCGGGAATGGTAGTTCCTCGCCGTTTGTGGAGTGCGGTAGCGCAGCTACCGCTTTGGCAGGCAGGGGCGACGTTGCGCGGCCCAAAGCGGTAGCTGCGCTACCGCACTCCACAAAAAGACGGAGGCGATTCGGGAAAAGGGGATTGTTGGGTGGGGGGCACGAAGCGCTACGGCTGATGCTTGCGTCTGGCGCGGCGTCGCAGGCTGGCGCCGAGCAGCACCAGGCTGCCGGTCGCGAGGAACAGGGCCGTGGCTGGCTCGGGGACCGGGATCGGCGAGCCGAGGCCGCCCGGCGATAGCGGCGAGGGGGGCAGGTCGCCTATCGCGCCTATGTCGCCGCCGGCGGCCGGCATGTCCAGCGGGTCCTGGACCAGCGGACCCGGCCGCAACGCCTGAGACAGCGACGATTCGTCCGGCTGCGACGTGGGCTCGGCGAACAGGGGGCTGGCTGACAGCGCCAGCGCCGCCGCTACGAGCAGTGCGAGAACTCGGATTCGGGACGGACATGCCGTACGCATTACGACCTCGCTGAACGCCTTGTGCCTGCGATTCTCCACACAGATCGGCTATTGCGAACGGCAAGTTGAGCGGAAAGCAGCCACTGTCGCCGAGCCGGCGCAGTGGCGTTCTTCGCGCGGGCGTTCGCGGCTTGTTGAGCGTCAAAGCGGTAGCTTCGCTACCACGCTCCACAAACAGCGAAGAGGAAGTGAGTCATTGTCCGCGAGGCCCTACTTCTTCACCTTGTTGCCCATGTAGGTGGTGCCGCGCCAGGTGACGGCGGAGCGGCCGCCCACCTTGCGAATGGCGTTGACGAAGATGCCGAGCGCGACGACGGCGCCGATGGCGTAGGTCGGGGTGAACCGCCTGGGAATGCCGGCCATCGGGAAGAACCGCCATAGCACCGACTGCTGGGCGAGAATGCTCGCGGTTCCGGCGATGGCGGCCAGCCAGGGCAGGGTTCCCGCGGCGCCGAGCGCAAGCGACAGCCAGCCGGCGATTGCGGTGACGTAGGGCGTCACGCCCATCAGCAGCATGACCAGCAGCGAGATGACCAGCCTGCGCCGGCGGACGAACGATCCGTAGAAGATGCGGCTCCAGCCTCGCCACGTGGCGCGGAAGCCCTCGTACATCCGCGTGACATAGAGGCCCTCGTTCTGCACGACGCGCAGGCGGACGCCGGCCTGCTTGGCCAACTGGGCCATGTGGATGTCTTCGTTCACCTCGGTCTTGACCGGCTCGTGGCCGCCAATCCGCCAGTAGGCGTTCTTGTCCATGAGCATGAAGGCGCCGTTGGCGTAGCCGGCGGGGTGGGCGGGGTTGTTCACCTTCTGGGGCTTGAACCAGAACACCAGGATGCCGCCGCAGACCGGCTGAAGCACCTGTTCCCAGAACCCGTGCGCGATCAGCCGGGGCAGGACGGACAGGAACTCGACGTTCAGCTTGCGGGCGTACTGGAACGCCTGGCTGAGCGTCGATCGGCTGGTCTGGGTGCAGTCGGCGTCGATGAAGCAGAACCATTGCCCGCGGGCGGCCTCGATGCCCAGCCGCATGGCGTTGTTCTTGCCGAACCAGCCTTCCTTGAGCTCCTTCACGTGCAGCGTGCGGAGCCTGGGGTTCTCGCGGGCCAGGGCGTCGCCGATCTGGCCGGTGCGGTCGCCGCTGCGGTCGTTGATGAGGATCACCTCGTAGTTGGGGTAATCCTGGTCCAGCATGGACCGCACGCACTTTTCGATGACGGCTTCTTCATCCTTGGCGGCGACGAGGACGGAGATCATCGGCCAATCGCTCGCGTTCTGGGCGTTGGGGGCGGGAAAGGAGGTCGGCGTGAGGGGCGGGTTGAGCCTGCCCTCACGGGAGATCTCGATGTGCCGGGACAGCCAGATGAGCACCGTGAGCATGACGAGGCAGACGAAGAACCACGCGAGGGCTGTGAGGGCGATCATGGGGGGATCCGCAAAGACGAAACCTGGGCCGGCCGACATCGGCCCTGCCGCTCGATGACGAGCTTACAGGCGTGCGTGCGGGCGAGCAAGGGCCAAGTATGAACCTCGGCGGTCGGTCACTCGGCGAACGATGGCAGCGGGGTCTGGCTGGCGACGGCCAGGGCGAGCAACTTGCCCGGCTGGAAGGACACGATGCGTCGCGGGGGAACGTGGACCGGGGTGTTGGTCCGCGGGTTGCGGGCCTTGCGTGCGGCCCGCTGTCGAACGGCGAACACTCCGAAATTGCGGAGTTCGATCCGGCCATGGTCGCAGATGATCCGACAGATGTGCTCGATGGTCAGATCGACGGCGG
>JAQTVL010000111.1 GCA_028706835.1 Phycisphaerae bacterium
CGCACTCCACAAACGGCGAAGATGGAGCGGGAAAGGCTCTGCCGTCGAGGATGTTGGACTTGTGTAGATACCAATGGTTGGCTCCGTGGGCCGCTTGCACATTTCAGGACTACGGGAGTAGACGATAGCCGTGGATGACTTCACGATTTCGACCAAGCCTGTGGTCGTGCGGTAGATGATCCGGTATGGCCCGACAAAGTGCTCGCGCAATCCTGCGTCCCCTCGTTCTGGAACGGCCCGCCCCGCGAGCGGGAAGGCGGCGATATCCTCGACTTTCGCCAAGACATCGCGTGCCAACGCCGATGCGTATTGAGCCGAGTCTCGGGAAAATGAAATTGACAATCTGCTCCAGTTCATCCGCGGCCTGTTGCGACCAGATCAGGCGGTCCATTTCTTGAGCCGCTCCTTCACCGTCGCGTGATCGACGACTCGCCCCTCGTCCAGATCACGCAGGCAGCGCTCGATCTTCAACTGCACGTAAAGCTCAGCCATGATGTCGGCCGTGCTGGCCTCGCCGGGCAGCCGCGAGATGATCTGGACGGCTCGTTCCTTAGCGGTCATTTTGGCGCCTCGACCAAGCATACCACGGCTTGGATCAAAGGAAAACCGGCAGGTCGCCCGGCGGGAGCCAGCCGATTTCACCCCTTGTTGCTCATCGCCAGCCGGCGCATGCGCGGCAGGTCTTTGCCTTCTGGGATGTCGATGCTGAAGGTGAACGGCGATTTGTCGATCACTCGCTCGTCCGTCTTCAGTCTTCCTTCGGGTGAGTCCCAGGCGAACTCCACCACGAACTTCGCTGCCTTCAGAGCGTCGGGGTTGGCGACGGCTACCTTCACTTCGTTCTTCCCGGGCATCAGTTGCGGCAGGGCGTACATGTTGTGCTGGAAAACGGTGTCCAGCGAAAGTCCCGCCAGCCGGGCGTCCTTGCCGTTCAGTTCGAACCGCAGCACGTACTCCCGCGAGCCCATCAGGTTGGGCTTGGCGAAGTGCGGGCGGATGTCGGCGGATAGAGACTTGGATTCTTCCCGAAGCTCCAGCGGCGAAAACCCGGCGTCCGGCTGGGTCTTGGGCGACTTGTCGCTCCGCTTCGGCGACACCCACACGGACACCGAAACGGACTCGCCGGTAACGGACAACTGCCCGCCTTGGAGCATGTAGGGCAGTTTCGTCCGCCACTCCAGTACCGCCAGCCTGCTCGGATCGGCCGGCACGATCGCCCCATCCTTCACCGCCGCATTCTCGGCCCGTGCGAACTGCTTGAGCACCTCGGCTGAGTCGAACCTCGGCTGCCAGGTCAGATGTCCGTTGGCCCAGTAGCGCCCCGTCTTCACCGTCACCTTCTTGCCCGTGCGGGCATCGGTGGACTCGATGTCCTTGACGTAGGGCTTCCAGTATGGCCAGTTGACGGTGTCGCGCTGCTCAGCCTCGACGCCGCAAAAGTGGTGCGGCGGGGCGAACTTTTCCTCGGTCTTGAACAGGAAGAACATCCCCGGCACGTGGTCCCATTCCCGCGTGTAGCGTTCGCCGGGGCGAAGCGTGATGTCCAGCGATGAGACGTCGTTCCACACCATCGGCTGGTGCTTGCCCGGATTGGACCGGGCGGCCCAGTCGGTGTCGTCCGGGCCGCACTCGGCGTGGTATTTCTTGTTGTTCGGCTCCCAGCGGATCGCGTCGTCGTACAGCGCCGCCCCGCAGGCGAACAGCGGGGCCGGGCCGGGCTTGTCGCGCTTCAGAAGCGACGGGTCAGCCACGATCTCCTCCAGCGAAGCGATCGTCTTGCGGTCCTTGTCCCACACGCACCCGCCCAGGAATGCGTCCATCCAGTGCCACTTGCCGTCCCATTCCACGCACACGCTGCCGTGGCCGAGCGTGGTCAGCACGTGCCCGTTCAGCCCGGCCTCGCTGAACAGCCGGGCCTGCGTGCCGGCGGTTGGCGTGCAAAGGCAGTAGCCGACGCTGTTGATCAGGTCCATGGTCCCGCCGCCGGCGTATTCCGTGAGGTAGCGGTAGTGGAACATCGTCCGGCGAACGAAGTTGTAAACGGCCAGCGCCTTGTCCTGGTCGCTCATGCCCGGCTTGACGAGGCTGTCGACCATCGCCTTGACCGACGACGTGTCCACCGACCGGTCGGTCGTGACCCGCGGATTGACAACAACATCGGCAGCCATGGCGACTCCGGAAGCCAGCAGGCAGAGGATTACGGGCCAGAGGAGAGAGTTTTGCATGTTGCGCTCACATCAACTTTGGCCAGGCCGGCGCGTGCGAAGTCGCCCCGGTTGCACAGTGATGATTGCACCGTCCTGCAAATCGGTGCTGTGCTTCTGTATCGCCGAGAGGCAGACGGCCGCCTGTTCCCCCAGCGGCAGCCGGCGCAGGAGAACGATGCCCTGATGAGGCCGCCCGTGCAGGACCGCCAACGCCCCAAAGTCCTTGTCGCGCGTGATCAGAACGCGATGGCTCTCTGCGGCCTCGCGCAGAATTTCCTCGTCTCCCGGGTCTTCCGCGCGGTCGCCGACATAGACGACATCGTGACCGGCGGCCCGCAAGGCTGAGGCGACCCGCACGGCCACACAGGTGTCGATGAGCAGTCTCACGTGGGTGTCTCAGCCGACAGCGGCTCGACGTACTCGTTTCCAATGGTCCGTGCGGCGTACAGCAGGCAGGCGAGAATGTCCTCCCGCTCGAGCCATGGGAAACCCTCGAGAATTGCCTCGGGGCTGTCCCCCACCGCCAGCATCTCCAGGACGTGCTCGACCGCCAACCGCCGGCCGCGGATGATGGGCTTTCCGCCGAGGATCTTCGGGTCGAACGTAATGCGCTCGATTAGTTCACGTTCGCGGGCAATCATGAGCCGCTCCTTCGTCTACATTCTACCCGCTCCAGCGAAGTCCTGGAAAGCGAGTTCAGGTCGTGCGCACTTGGAACCGTTGCGTCTCCGCAAGCATCGCCAGGTAGTTCGCCGTCGGCGTGCCCGTGATCCATGTTCGACGCGCTCATCACGTGCCGCAGGCCCGCGGTGGCTTCGAGGCATTCGCGGGTTTGCCGGCGGACGTCGTCAATCCTGGATGACGAACTGCTCCAAGTGCCGCCGGGCGATGATCAGGCCGGCGTGCTCGAGTTCCCTGCTATACACCGGGTCGTGTCGGCCTTCGATGTCCATGTTGCCGCGATAGCCGGCCTCGACCAGGGCGCTGACGACCTCTTTCCAGTTCACCTGTCCCAGGCCCGGCGTGCGGTCGCGGACGGCGCCGCGTTCGAAGAAGCCGATGCGGCGGACCTTGTGCCAGAGCACCTCGGCGTCCTTGGCGTGGACGTGGAAGATCCGCGAGCCGTACTCGCGGATGGTCTGCACCGGGTCGATCAGTTGGCAGATCAAGTGCGACGGGTCGTACTCCAGCCCGATGGCTTCGGACGGGATGGCCTCGAACATCGCGTCCCAGGCGACCGGGGTGTAGGCGATGTTCACGCCGCGGTGTGGGAACGAATGGAACATCGGGCAGTTCTCGAACGCGAGTTTCAGCCCCGAGTTCTCGATCCGCTTGACGATCGGCGTGAACACCTTCTTGAACGCCGGGATGTTGTCGCCGATGCTCTTGTCCGGAATCCGCCCGGCGAACGTGCACAGCGTCTTGACGCCCAACTTCTTGCACACCGGGATCAGGCTCTTCAGGTGCGCCTGGTTCCGTCTGGCCTTGGCGGGGTCCGGGTCCAGAAGGTTCGGGTAGGCTCCGACGGCCGAGACCTCGATCTTCTTCTCCGCCAGGTACTCCCGGGCCGCTTCGAGCTTGCGGTCGTTGCCCTTGACATTCGGGTCGAGCGGATCGCCCGACCAGATGAGCAGTTCGCAGGATCGGAAGCCCTGCTCCACGAGGAAATCCACGTCCGCCTTCGAGTAGCGAATCAGCACGCCGATCTTCATAGAGGCTCCTTTTCAAGTGTGAGCGATCATTATGACGCGGCGGCGAACCGGTGCAAGAGAGGGAAACGTTGATTGCTGAATGCTGACCGCGGAAAGCTCCGCTCAGAACAGCCCGCCTGCGTTCAGCGAGATGTTCTTGCCCGCGGTCGATTGGCCGTTGTACTCCAGCAGGTCGGCCTTCTCCATCAGCCATTGGCCGTCGGGTTGGCGGCGGAGGGCGAGTTGCCAGCGGGTCAGCGTGTAGCCGGCGCTGCCGATCGTGCGCGATTGGCCGGTCACTTTCACCTCGAAATTCGCGGTCGCCTGCGTTCCGTGGCGGGCGATGTCCTCGTCGCGGATGGCCACCGTGTCAAACGAGAACAGCCCCATCACCCCGGACGCCAATGTGACGGCGTTGTCCCGGCCGGTGATCTGCGATTGGCCGGACACCGCGATGGTGAAGTCGTCGGTCATCCGCTGGCCGAGCGGCTGCGCGTGGCCTTCCTTCAGGTCCCTACAGACGCCGGCCAGCAGGGCGTCGATCTTCTCGCCGTCGGTGACCACCAGCCGATCGCCCAGCAGCACGGCCAGCGCCAGGACGATCGGCGCCGCCGGGGCCAACCGGACGATCCCCCGCCCCCGCCACGCCAGAAACGCCAGCGGAAACGCCAGGATGAGCAGTCCAATAACCAGCGGAAGGGGCCGGCCGAAGACGAGTTCGTAGATGTCCATCCGCTCATCATAGGGCGAAGATCGCGCAACGTGAAGGGCGCAGGGGGCCGGGGGGTGTGGCAAGATTCGGTGGCCAGAGTAACTCTTCGCCGTTTGTGGAGTGCGGTAGCGCAGCTACCGCTATGGCGGGCAGTAGCGACGTTGCACAACCCAAAGCGGTAGCTGCGCTACCGCACTCCACGAAAAGACGGATTGGCGAGCATGCCACCAATTTCTGCCGCGTTCGGGGGCGGGGCGAATATGACTCGACTGTTGACGGCTTGGCCGGTTTGTCATAGAGTCTTCGAACTGAAAACCAGCCGATCTACCCGGCGCGGCGTCGTGGCCGGCGGATTGCTGTTTTGGATTTTCAGCAATGTCAAAGATCAAGATCGCCATCGCCGGCGTCGGCAACTGTGCCAGTTCGCTCATTCAGGGTATCCACTACTACCGCAAGGCGGCGGCTGCGGCCGAGGGCGATGGCCACGTCGGCCTGATGCACTGGGACCTCGGCGGCTACCTGCCCGGGGACCTGGACGTCGTCGCGGCGTTCGACATCGACGCCCGGAAGGTCGGCCAGCCGCTCGGCAAGGCCCTCGCGGCCGCGCCCAACAACACGAAGATATTCTTCGACCTGAACAAGCTGCCCGCCCGGAGCCCCGTGGTCCAGATGGGCCAGGTGCTCGACGGCGTCAGCGCGCACATGGCCGACTACCCCGAGCACCAGCGGTTCGTGGTGTCCAAGGCCAAGCCGGTCAACGTGGCCAAGGTGCTCCGCGCTACGGGCGCCGAGGTGCTCATCAACTACATGCCCGTCGGCAGCCAGAAGGCCACCGAGGCATACGCCCAGGCGGCGCTCGACGCCGGCGTGGCGCTGGTCAACTGCATGCCCGTCTTCATCGTGTCCACGAAGAAGTGGTCGGACAAGTTCGCCGCAGCTCACCTGCCGTGCGTCGGCGACGACATCAAGGCCCAGGTCGGGGCGACCATCGTGCACCGCGTGCTCACCCGGCTGTTCCACGACCGCGGCGTGCAGATCGACGCGACCTACCAGTTGAACACCGGCGGCAACACCGACTTTCTGAACATGCTCAACCGCTCGCGCCTGACCAGCAAGAAGATCAGCAAGACCGAGGCGGTGCAGAGCCAGCTCGACGTGCCGCTGCCGGCCGACCAGGTCCACATCGGGCCGTCGGATTTCGTGCCGTGGCAGAAGGACAACAAGGTGTGCTTCCTGCGGATCGAGGGCCGCGGGTTCGGCGGCGTGCCGATGAACCTGGAGCTTCGGCTCAGCGTGGAGGATTCGCCGAACAGCGCCGGCGTGAGCATCGACGCGATCCGCTGCTGTCGCATCGCCCTGGACCGCAAGATCGGCGGGGCGCTGACGTCGGTGTCGGCCTACACCATGAAGCACCCGCCCCAGCAGTTCACCGACGACGCCGCGCGGCAGCAACTCGAACAGTTCATCGCCGGGGGGCGGGCGCGGTAGAATGTGAACCATGCAACAAGCGTTGGAAGACAAAATCGCGCGCGCGGCGGAGGTTCTCCGTAAGTACGGGGCGACCGGAGTCTTCCTGTTCGGCTCGGCTACGCGCGACGACGTGGACGAGCCGCGTGACATTGACATGGCGGTCGAGGGCTTGCCGGCGCGAATGTTTTTCGACGCTTACGCGGAAGCAGGTAATTGCCTGGACCGGGAACTGGACCTGGTTCGATTAGAGGAGAACACCCCATTCACGCGGTATCTCAAGCGTAAGGACCGGCTGCGGCGTGTTGACTGATCTGCCCGAACAGATCGAAGTGGAGTTGGAGGAGCTTGAGGAGTTGGCAGGCGTTGTCCAGCCCCTTGTGCAGAAGCTCCTTGAAGGTGGCTCGCCGTCTATCTTTGAGGTCATGGCGATGGGGGCTGTGCTTCACTCCTTCTACAACGGATTGGAGAACGCGTTCAAGCGAGCATTGAAGGAATTCAAGGAGCCCATGCCGCAGGGCGAATCCTGGCATCAGGAGTTGCTCCGGGCGGCGACCCGACCGGGGCCGAGCAGACCGGTCGTTATCTCGCCAACCACCGCTTCACAGCTTATTCCCTATCTCCGATTTCGACATCGGTTCCGAAATATGTATTCGTCTAACCTGGAATGGTCGGAGATGGAGCATCTGGTCACGGGGTTCCTGGCGATGCACAAGACCGTTGTTCAGGAATTGAACCAATTCCTTGACGATATAAGGAAGATCATCCCCGAGTCCAATGCCTAACTCCCTGAGCAATCAGATCACCGCGGGCCTGATGTGGACGCGGGACCGGCTGGCCCGCGGGCTGGTCGCCGTCGGCGTCAGGCCCAACCACCTCACGCTGGTCGGGCTGGTCTGGACGATCGCCGCGGCGGGGTGCCTGGCGGTCGGGCTCGCCCGCGCCGACGGCAGCGGCGACACGCCGCCGCCGTGGTTCGCCGGGCGGGCGAACTGGTGGCTGTGGGCGGCGGCGGGGTTCATCATCCTGGCCGGCGCGATGGACATCCTCGACGGCGCGGTGGCCCGGCTGGGACAGTTGGCCACCGAGACCGGCGCGTTTCTCGATTCGACCCTCGACCGGTTCAGCGACATCGCCCTGTTCGCGGGCATGGCGGCCGGCTTCGCCTGGCGGAACAACTTCACCTACACGCTGCTCGCGGTGCTGGCGATGGGCTACGCGGTACTCATCAGCTACACGCGGGCCCGGGCCGAAGACCTGATCGCCAACTGCAAGGTCGGCTACTGGGAGCGCGGCGAGCGGATCGCGGCGATCCTGATCGCGGCGGCGTTCTACCAGGTGCCCGCGGTCCTGTGGCAACTGGCGACGCTGCCGATGCTGACGGCCTTGCGGCGAATTGTTTACACGCTGCGCGTCACCGCCCACCGGGCCCGCACCGGCGAGGACCTGTCGGTGACGCAGGTCAAGCCGATCGGCGGCGGAATCTACAAACTGGCCCTGTGGCGCTATCCACGGGGCACCATCGCCTACGACATCGTCACCGGCGCGAACATCCTGTGGATCATCCTCGCCCCCATCGGCGGCGTGAGCGACCCCATCCGGCGATGGATCGTCGCGATCGCCGGCTGAACCGCTCTGCGTTCAGGCCCGCCTCAGGGACGAGCGCCTACAATTCCCCCTGCCGTTCGAGCCGCGAGCGGGAGCTCGCGGGCGGCAGACACCTGCGAGCTCCCGCTCGCGGATCGAGTCCTGTTTACGTTACTCTTGCGCCGGGCTTTTGATCATGGGACGACTGAAATCTCTTAGCCGGTTGCCGCTGGCCGCCAAGATCGCCATCGCGGCCGGCCTGCTGGCGGCGGCGGCCTTCTTCGGGCTGCGGTTTTACGAAGACCGGATATTCGTCCAAAGGTTCCACGCGGTCGTGCCCGGGGTGCTCTATCGCTCGGCCCAGCCGACGAATGAAACCTCCTGGCGAATCCTCCGGCGATACGGCATCACGACCATCGTCATGCTCCGAGTGCCGGACGAATCCAAGCTGTGGATGATCGAGGAGCGCGAGGACACCCGCGAGCACCATATCCAACTGGTCGTCGTCCCGATGCTGACCTCCAAGCCGCAGGCCGACCATGTCGCCGAGGCCCTGAAGGCCATCCGCTCCGCCCCTCGCGGCTGCCTGGTTCACTGCGAGCATGGGCGGTCGCGGACCGGACTGGTGGTGGCCGCCTACCGCGTCGTCGTGCAGGGGTGGTCGGCGAAGACGGCGATTCAGGAGATGGCCAACTACGGGTGCGAGGCGGATGACCACAAGAACCCGGTCTTCGTTTCGATGCTGGAAGGCATGCAAAAGAACCGCGACGCCTGGCTGGCGCGGACCTCGCCCTTGGCCCCGACGACGACGCCCCAATAACCGCGTTGATGGACTGCCGCCGCGCCTGCTATTTGCCGAGCGGCTCGAGGTGCTGGCCGACTTCGTAGGTCGATTGCGTCATGGATTTGGCCACGGAATACCGGTCGTAGACCTCGACCACTTCCAGTTGCCCGATCTGCCGGCCGGGCAGGTAGTCGATCTTGTCGCCGCTCCGCGGGTCGGTGATCGCCTGGCCGAGTTCCATCGCCTTGTAGATGCTGCCCACCGTGACGCCGCGGTCGGAGCCGCCGTTGATGATGATCCGCTCCGGCTGGATGAGCGCGACCTGCGGCCGCCACGGCTGCATGGCCACGGCGCGAACGATCTCGGCGACGGCCTCGCGCGTGCCGTCCGCGGTCACCTTTCCCAGCGGCGTGCGGTAGAACGTACTGCCGCCGAACCCGACGTTCTTGTAGGTCGCATCGCCCGTCACCGTCCCGGTGCTCAACGATTTCTGCACCGTCCGCGAGAGCACGATCCGCCCGCTCTCCACCTCGATCAACTGGAACGTCATCCGCATGACCGCCTGGTCCCGCTTGCCGAACGCGTTGAGCATATCCATCCTGGCCCAGGCGTCGTTGCTGGACACGTGGCCGAAATCCGTCACCCGGCCCTTCACCAGGTACTCCACGTTCTTCAGCCGCCCGACCGGGGCCTTGCCTTCCGGGCGGGTCAGTTTGCTCTGCTGCATCTGGAGTTCCTGGACGATGACGTCGATGTTGCCGCGCTCGACGACGTGGAACCGCTCGGTCTTAACCAGTTCGTCGGTGATCACGTCCGCCAGCCCGCCGCCCACGTTCCACCCGTTCGGCGAGCCAGCCGACTGGAAGCTGACCACCGCGATGGTCGGCTTGACGTAATACTTCGACTCAGCGCGGAACTGGCGCATCCGCACGTCGCACCCAGCCAGACACAAGCCTGCCAGCACGAGCGTGGCGAGTGCGACGGTCGGTCGATATGTCGGTGCGGCGTGGGTCATAGTCGTGTCTCCAACTTACCAACTATCGGCTGGCGCGCGCCGGAAAATTGAGCGGCGCCGAATAGCCGCGTGATTGGGTGTGGCCGTATTTCCTGGCAGCATCTCTTGTCGTGTAATAGGCTATGGCTTTAGCCATAGTATCCGAACCGGTCGCCCCCTTTGGTCAGGGCGTTTCAACGCCCTTCGCATTCTGGCTTCAGCCGATGGCGATGGCGAAAGCCGCTACGAGAAGCCCGTTGAAACGGGCTGGGGGTATGGAGTGGGGACTGCGGCTATACCATGCCTGAAGGCATGGCCTAACACACGGCAATACAAAGTGTTGGATCGTGCCAGAAAATACGGCCACACCCGCGTGATTCCGAACGCCACGCCTTGTATAATTGTGCATGTCTTCCAAGGAGCATGCTGTGGGCAAAGACGAACTCGCCGCGATGTGCCTGCGTCTACCCGCTAAAGACCGCAGGGCGTTGATGGACGACCTGAAGCGCAGCCTAGACGATCGTGCGGTCTCCGACTCCGACCAGGCTTTGGCCGAAGAGGCGGAGCGGCGATACGAGGAACTCCGCAGCGGCAAAGTCAGAGGGCGATCTGTGGCTGC
>JAQTVL010000112.1 GCA_028706835.1 Phycisphaerae bacterium
GCCCAGGTCGATCGCATACATCGCCGGCAGGTCGATCGCGCCCGCTGTTACCCGGGCGCGACGCGGCTCGAAACCGACCACCCACCGCCGCCCGCCGTGGACCACGCTGGTCGTCCAATACTCCAGCATCCGCTTGGCCAGGCGAACGTCCAGCGAGTCGCCGGCGTCGGGGGCGTAAACAGTGTCCCACGCGATCTCACCGCCGGCGGGCACCGCGATCTCGCCGTCGGCGCCGTCGATGGCCGGCAGCGGGGTGGCCCGCGAGTCGCAGACGAGATACGCCGCCGAGATCGGCGCCCGCCAATTCTGCCAGGCGATCCGCCCGTCGGCCAGCCTCATCGTGCCGGTGTCGATGAAGTATTCGATGCTGGTGAACGCCCGCCGTTGGCCGCGTTCGAGATTCAACAGCACCCGCGCATTCTTGTCGCACCAGAACGACGCCGGCAGGATCACGTCGGGGCGGTCGGCGGCGTCGGTGACGATCAGCCTGGGCGTCGGGCGATCGGCAGCGCCGCCCGCGGCGCGGATCGGCTGAATGCTCAACTCGCCGCCGCGATAGGCCGCCACGCACTGCCACTCCTGCCGCCGAACGGGAACTGCCAAGTAGCCGTCCGCCAGACTGCCGCCGTGGATAATCAGTTCCGCGCGGGCCTGCAACTGCCGCGGTTGCGTCGGCCAGATTGCGATGGCGGTCAGCGCCAACCCGAGCACCGCCAGCACCGCCGCGCCAATCGGCCTGCGACGGAAAACGAGGCCGATCGCGACGATGCCAAGGCAACCGGCCAGCAGAATCACCAGTGCAAGCGTGATCGGCCTGCCGGTCGAGCGGGCAGCGTCTTCGGTCCAGACGTGGCGGTAGAACGGCGGCGTCTCGGTCTGCGGCCAGATGAGGGGCGAATCGTCCGGCGGGGCGAAGGTGTCCACCAGTTGAACGTCATGCGCGCCAACCGGCCCGAGGACCTGCATCGCCCGCCCGGTGGCGAGAAACGCGGCGGCGTCGAGGTCCTTCATGTCCGCGCGGGCCGTGCGGGCGGCGGCAATCCGCATCTGCCGCGGCGGGTCACGGTAGGCCGACTCCGTCGGGCCGGTCGGCCCGTCCAGCGAACCCGCATAGCCGGCGAAGCTCACGCTCAGTTCGAGCGGAAACTCCGCGCACGAACCGTCCGGCCGGGTCAGGCGGACCACCCACTGTGTCGACGCGAGTTGCGCGTAGACGGCCACGTCGACGAAGCTCTCACCGCTGGGCGCGGGTGCCGCGGTTGCGCGAAAGGTCGGCCCGGCGTCGGCCGACCGGATGTCGACGAACTTCACCGGCCCCGGATCGCGGAACGTCAATCGAAGCGGCGCCCACTGCTGCACCGCCCACTGGCCGCTCAGGCCGGGCGTTGCGGAGACGGTGGCGTCGGGGCGAGTCTGGGCGAGAACAGGAAATGCAGAGTGCAAAATGCAAAATGCAAATTGGGAAATGAAAAAGGCAAATCGGCGTCGGCCGCGGGAGCGACCCGGGCGGCCTGCCTCATTTGCCATTTTGCATTTTGCATTTTGCATTTTGCATTTCCCCGCCTTGCAGCGGGTAGCACACCCCGCCGCGCCCGAAGACGGTGACGTTGGGCGCCCCGCCCAGCAACTCCCGGGCGCGAGCCCACACCGCCGGCAGGTTATCATAAAGTTCCAGCCCCGGAAAGCGCACGCCTTCCGCCACCAGCGTCGGCGCGTAGAGCAGCACGTCGTTTCGGCTGATCGTGCCCAGGCAGAACCGCGCGAAGAACTTCGCCTCGTCGTTCACCTGCGGCAGCAGTCGGCCGAGCAGGCTGAGCAATCCTTCCCGCCCGGTGAACCGCAGCACGGTCCGCAGCAGCTTGCGGCTGACCGTCCACTTGGGAATCTTCATGCCGTTGGAGCCGTGGTCGGCCTTGAGCATCGCAACGATGACGCCGCCGTCGCGGGCGGCGAACAGCGTGTTGGCGATGCACTTGAAGCCCTGCCACAGGTCGTATTCCAGCGGGAACGAATTGGCGACCAGCAGGTCCGCCAGGCCGGGCAACGCCACGCCGAACCGCCGGCTGCCCTGCGCCGCCAGCGCCCGCTGCGCCGCGATCGGCTCGCCAGCCGACACCGCGATCGGCTGATGGCGCTCGTCGAGCATCAGTTGCACGGCGAACGTGACGCCGTCGAGGAATTCGCCGAGCCGGTCGATCTCCTGGCGCATCGGGTTGCTGCCCGCCGGCAGGCCGACGAGCTGCCGGAACCGGGACGTGCCCGCGAGGTGCAGCTTCTTGATCGTCGCCAGCGACGACAGGCCGGGGAACAGCATCTTCAGCCCGCCGGCGAAACCGGCCTGCAAGTGGGCGCTCACCGAGCCGATGAGAATCCGCAGGTCGGCGTCGGCCACGCGGGCGGACAGGTGGATGGACGTGTGGTTCCGGGTGACGCCGAGGTAGCGGTACTGCGACGGGTCGCGGTAGGGGTTGTTGAAGCACGCGAACCGGGCGGCGAGCGCCGGGCCAACCTTTTCCGCCATCTGCTCGCGGCTCATCGGCTGGTGCGTGCCGCCGGCGAAGTGCAGTTCGATCTGGCTGTCGGCGATCTGCCTGCCCGCCCCAAGATGATCGAGCACGACGGGCAGCACGTCGGCTGCCGGCGTGTGGCGGGTGTTGTCGTCGACGACGATGGCGACGCGGGCGGGTTGGCCGTCGGCCCGCGACAGGCTTCGGGCGATCTGCCGCAGCGGCGGCAGGCCGAGCGGGTTGGCGAGTTGCGCATCGAGCAACTCGCCCAGCGGCTGGGCAAGCCCGTCCATCGGCGCAGGCCGGGCGTCGAAGGCCGCCCAATCCGCGGGCAGGCCGAGGTCCAACTCGGCGTCGCCCCAGGGGACGCGGATCGGCTGGCCGGTTCGCCAGTTCAATTCAGCGGCGGATAGAGTCATGCGTTTCAGTTCTTCCTGCACACCAGCACGTCGTAGACGCCCAGCGGCTCGGTGAACACGTGGTCGGTGGCGATGCCGGAGTCGGCGAGCAGTTTGCGGACGCAGTCGGCGCTGCGGTGGATCATGTGCAGGTCGAACACCCGGCGGAAGAACCGGTCCGTGCCGTGTCGGCGGGTCAGGCTGTTGGCGATGAGCTGCCCGCCCGGCGGCATCACCTCGCTGATCGCCTTGACGATGTCGCTCACGATCGCGTCGGGCAGGTATTCCAGGATGCCGATCATCTTGACGATGTGCGGCTGGGCCGGGCACAGCGTGCGGTAATCCTTGACGTTGCCGTGGATGAACTGCACGCGGGCGTCGAGTTCCTTGGACTTCGCCAGGTCGCGGCCGAACTCGAAGCTGTCGGGGTTTAGGTCCATCAGGTAGGCGTGGCAATCCTTGTGCTCGGACCGATCCATCGCATCGAGCACGATCATGCCCGGCCCGGCCCCGAGGCAGACGATGTTCGTCCGCTGGCCGGCCCGGTCGCGGATCATCCGCGACATGATCTCGACGCACAGCTTGCGGCGGTTGCGGAGTGCGATCGGCATCGAGCCGAGCTTGATAAGGAACCGGTCGGCGATCTGCGGCGGCATGTCGTCGCGATACGACAGCACCATCGACTTCCACCCGCCGGGGTCGGACCAGGAGGCCTCGGCCATCTCGCTCTTGGTGATCCGCAGCACCCAGCGGATGAACCCGGACGGCAGCACGAAATTGACCAGAGGATCGGTGACGGCCTTCTTGAACACCTTGCCGACGGGGCCGATCCGCTCGTAGTCCAGTTGCGTCAGGCCATCGGTGTTCATGCGGGGAATTCCTTTACGCCGCGAGCGCAGATTCGCGGGCAGGGCAAGCGTCTGAAACTGCTCTGTTAGTTGAAAACAACGCCGCCACGCGCAGTGTTGTTTATAAACCGGCCCGCCTGAATTGTCCATGAAGATCGACCGGGCGCAGCCCCGTTTAGCCGCACGACCGAAGGTCGGCGATTGGGGCGTCCGGCGTGGATTGGGCGTTCCAAGCGCCGACCTTCGGTCGTGCGGCTAAACAAGGGAGCGGGGCGTATGGTCTATGACGAAGCAGCGATACGCCCCGCCTCGTTTTCCGCATTCCCTGTTGCGCCCGCCCGCGGGGGGATCAGAGCGGCATCGGGACGGGGCGGGTCCGACCAGCAAGACGAATGCGATGTCTCGGATCCGCCACAGAATCTTGGCGCACTCCATCCAAATCTGCACCCTAACACTTACTTGACAACTCAAAAACCTGTGCTATTACTTCAGACTGGTTTGCTCGGCTGGGGCCTGAACCGCGGGACAGGCCGGGGGCGAGCCGTTGGCTGGGGGACGAGTCTGGGGCGGGCGGGACGTGCGCAACAAACACGGTGTAACCTTGAAACCTTCATCGCAAGCGTCTATTTTACAAGCACTTAGGAAGGTTTAAAAATAACTTCAAGTAACCTTGCCGCAACCTTGCTGTAACACGTTGTCAGACAGATGGTTAGGGAAGGTTTCATCCCCGCTGCCAGTGCCACCCGAACGGACTTCGCGATTGCCCTGGGGCTGCGTGGGACCGACTGGCCTGGGTCGGTCGCCAGCGGGGCATCGTGTCCCCGAATTAAAGGGCGGGGTCGGCCGGCATGTGATGGGGCGGGCGGGGGTTGCCGCGGAAATTCATAGTTAGTGGACGCTATTGTTCCACGTGGAACATTGCGGGCCGGGGGGACAGAACGGACCCCCACCGCGGCTGAACCCGCACCTCCCCCGCTGCGCGGGAGAGGCGTGATACGAGGATTGTTCCACGTGGAACATCGGTCGGGGAACCCCTCTCCCTTGCTCCCTCCCCCAAGGGGAGGGAAAGAAGAAGAAGCCCAGGGACGGCAGTCCCTGGGCTTTGACGATTGCGAAAGGGGGAATCCGGCGCACACGCGACCTTACAGCGTCAGCGCCCACAGGCAGCCGCTGTTCTTCGGGTTGTCGGTTTCGCCGACGAAGAACCGGCCGTCCTGGTAGGTCAGGTCGTGGGGGCGGTAGCAGGTGCGATCTTTGGTGGCGACCTGGCCGAGGAACTCGACGGCCCGCGTCTTGACGTCCAGCGCGAACAGCGACACGTCCCAGCGGTCGCCGCCGATGCCGTAGAGCCGGCCGTCGGGGCCGAACACCAGGCCGGGCAGCCGATTGTGCGGCGTTGGGCGGGCCAGGTAGGTCACCTTCTTCGTCTTCGGGTCGATGGTATAGATTTCGCCCATGCCGCTGCCGACATAGATCAGCCCGTCCGGGCCGGTAAGCATCGTGTCGACCGGGCCGGCGCCGATGTACATGAGGTTGCTGGCCTGCATGGACGTGGGCATGCGGCAGGTCTCGGGGAAATCGAAGGTGTCCGTGTCGGGGTCGTAGCGGAAGAACGCATGTATGTGGCAGCTATGCGTGCCCCAGACGCCGCCGTCGTTGTCGATGGCCGGGATGTGGACGATCGACTCGGTCGGGATGTTCCGCTTCGTCTTGCCGGTCTTCAGGTCTGTCACGGTGAAGCCCAGCGCCGGCAGGGTGAACGAATACATCATCTGCCGGCCGGCGTCGTACGCGGTGGCCTGGATGTAGCTGCCCGGCGACGGCCGGCCGAGTTCGTGATACTTCTCGGTCTTCAGGTCGAACCGCATGATGCGGGCGCCCTTGCCGGTCACGATCTTGCCCAGCGGCGACAGCGTCGCCAACCCGAAATACAGGCTGTGCCGCTTGCGGTCCAGCCACAGGCCCCGGTGGATTTTCACGTCGTCGGGCTCAGCCACCTTCTGGAATTTCAGGCTGCGGAACTTGTGGGTCGCGGTGTTGAACTCGTAGAGCAGGTCGCCGCCGGAGTTGGTGGTGCCGCACCACAGCTTGCCCAGCCCCTCGCCGGGGCACAGCGACGTGATCGAGTAGCGCCGCTTGCGGACCTCGGCCCGCAGCCGCGGGTCCGCCGCGATTTCTTCGTCCGACTGCGCGTGCCCGTCCAGCACCATGTCCTTGATAACAAAATACTCAACCTTCATGATATCTCCTGAGGAACAGGGGGCCTGCGAACGTAAAGTACCTTAATCTATCAGATCGCCCAACCCCCGCAAGCACGAAACGAATCGCTCACCCGCTCTTGCACAACCGCACGGCCGGGCGGTATCCTTCGATCCGTCGGTCAGGAGGCCAACGCATGACGCCGCGCGAAAAGTTCATCATGGCGATCGAAGGCAAGCAGCCGCCCGGGCGCGTGCCGCACTTCGAGCTCGTCTTCTACCTCACCATGGAGGCGTTCGGCCGGGTGCATCCGCTGCACCGCGCGCTCGGCCAGTGGGACCAGATGAGCAAGCTGGAGCGCGAGCTCCAGATCCGCGACATGGCGGACCTCTACGTCTGCCAGGCGAAACGGTACGAGCAGTCCGGGCTGATGGTACACGGCATCGCCAACGGCTGGTCGGACTACGATGGGGAGATGATCCGGCTGCTCGGCTGCATCCGCGAGATCAGCGGGCAGGACTATTTTCTGTGCATCCACGGCGACGCGACGTACAGCCTGCCGTCGGGCGAGAAGATGATGGAGTTCGTCGAGAAGATCGCCGACCGCCCGCAGGAGCTGCGCGACCGGGCCGCCCGCAACGTGGACAACGCGCTCAAGGCGGCTGCCCGCTACCTGGCCGCCGGCGTGCTCGACGGCTTCTGCCTGTGCTCGGACTACTGCCTGAACACCGGGCCGTTCCTCTCGCCGACGATGTTTGACGAGTTCGTCACGCCGTATCTGGCCCGGCTGATCGCGGGCTATCGCGAGATGGGTTTCTACGTCATCAAGCACACGGACGGCAACATCATGCCGATCCTCGATTCGCTGGCGTCGACGCGCCCGCACGCGCTGCACAGCCTGGACCCGCAGGGCCGGGTGGACATCGCCGAGGTGAAGCGCCGCGTCGGCCGGCAGCTCTGCCTGATCGGCAACGTCAACTGCGCGATGCTCGACACGGGCACGGACGCCGAGGTGATCGAGAGCGCCCGCTACGCCTTGCGCCACGGCATGCCCGGCGGCGGCTACATCTTCGCGACCAGCAACTGCGTGTACACCGGCATGAGCCTCCGCCGCTACGAACTGATGCTCGACGTCTGGCGGAAAGAGGGCAACTACCAGTAATCGGCGGCGTCATGCGCAAGTCCATCTCCAATCTCCGCGCCACCGTCGAGGGCCATTGCGTCCTGCTGACGTGGTACAAATCCGGCGCCGAGGATCTTCCCGCCGACGAGTTCGCCGCCTTCCGCATCTGCCGCCGCCAGGAAGACAACTTCACGTTCGGCGTGGACTACGCGGAATACTTCGACGGCCTGTCGCCCGACGGCGCGGAACTCGTCTTCGAGGGCTCGCTGGCCGCGCTGAACGACCGGAAGTTCATCTACCGCGACGAGAGCGTCGAGGTCGGCAGGACCTACGCATACTTCGTGCAGGGCCAGCACGGCGATCCCGTCGGCCCCGCGCCGGTCAAAGTCCGCGACGAGCAGGTCTGGTGGAGCTATGACCATTTGATGACCCGCCTCCGCGGGCTGGCCCAGGCGCACACCCGGTCGGTCCGGCTGGATATGTGCGGCAAGACGGCCGGCGGCTGCGACATCCCGATGCTCGAAGTCGGCCGGGGGGCCCACACGCTTGGCCTGGTCGGCCTGGTCCACCCCGGCGAATCCGGGCCGGAGCTGATCGTGCCGGCGCTGGAGCGGCTGCTCAAGGACAAGCCGGAATTGTTCGAGAAGGCCCGCGTGCTGGCAATCCCCGCGGTGTGCATCGACTCGCGCGAGCGGATGGTTCACGGCCGGCCGTGGTACCTGCGCACCAACGCCCGCGGCGTGGACATCAACCGCAACTTCCCGGCTGACTGGGAGACCGCGGACCTGTCCTATGGCCTGGACACGTCCGACCCGGACGCGGTGACGTATCGCGGCCCGTCGCCGGCCAGCGAGTCGGAAACGCAGGCGCTCATGTCGGTGCTGGCCGACCAGCCGCCGGATTTGCTGTTCAGCTACCACTCGCTGGCGAGCATCGCGGGCCTGCCGGGCCTGGTTACGACGCTGGCCGCCAACGACGCGGAGTACACCGCCCACGCGCGAGCAGCCATCGAGCGGTTCGGCGTCGGCCTGTTCCCCGAGCGCAAAGCCCAGGACAACTGGCTGAAGCTGAGTTGCCGAAGCGGGTCGCTGAGCACCTGGCTGTATCGAATCGGCGCGGGCCCCGCGTTCGACCTGGAGGGCGGCCTGTGCGCCGGGCTGGACGCCTTCAGCCACGACCGCACGACCATCGCCATGCTCCAGGAATACCAGGAGCGTCACACCCGCGCGATCGGCTCGATCCTGGCGAGCTGGCCCCGATAGGCGAGCCGGGCCGTCCTCGGCTCCGTCGTGAGACGAGCGCGAGTTCGACGGGGCCGAGGACGGCCCGGCTCGCCGCTGCTGGGTGTGGCCGTGTTTTCTGGCACGATCTAACACTTTGCATTGCCGTGTGTTAGGCCATGCCTTTAGGCATGGTATAGCCGCAGTCTCCACTCCATACCCCCAGCCCGTTTCAACGGGCTTCGCGTAGCGGCTTTCGCCATCGCCATCGGCTGAAGCCAGAATGCGAAGGGCGTTGAAACGCCCTGACCAAAGCGGGCGACCGGTTCGGATACTATGGCTAAAGCCATAGCCTATTACACGACAAGAGATGCTGCCAGAAAATACGGCCACACCCCTGCTGCTCGCCCCTCATTATTCCCGCGACTTTCCCGCGTTGTCGGGTTAGATTAACGTGGAACCTGCCAGCCAAGACGGTGTCCGCCATGGGCGGATCTGCCTGCCTGGTTTTCCCCGATGAGGAGCGACGAATGACGATGCCCACGACGGGCCGATGGGGCCTGATGATTCTCGTTGCGCTGGTTGCCGCCGCCCCCGCTCTCGCCTTCGCCCAGCCGGCGTCGGCGCCTGATGTCGCCAAATCACCGACCAGTCAGCCAGTTGCGACCAGCCAGCCGACGCCGCCGGAGGCAGCCGAACTGCTCGCGGTCATTCAACAGGTCGGCCCGCGCGGCGAGATGACCGACCAGCGGGCCATGATGGAATACACCGCCCGGCTGAAGGGCGCCCAGGAGGCGCTGGCCAAGCTCCAGAAGGATTTCCCCGAAGTGGCTGGGCGTGATGACGTCCGCGCCACCGAGCTGGACATGCTGTTCGACGCCTCCTACCTCCAGAACGACCCCCAGATGAAGCTCCTGCGGGCCGCGATCGCCAAGGTGCTCGCCGACGACCGCGCCGGGCGCGGCCTGCGGGCGATGGCGGAGTATCACCAGTTGAACGCCGACGCGATCAGCCGGGCCGCCACCGAGCCCGCCAGCCAGCCCGACACGGCCCCGCCCTGGGTGGGCGCGGAGATGGACCGCCGCATCGCCTTCGGGCGGAAGTATTCGGACCAGGAGGTCGGGCGGCAGGCCTTCGCCGGCGCGATCATTTATAAAGCCCGGATCGACGGCTACGCCAAGGTCGCCCCGCTTGTCGGCGACTTCATGAAGACGTTCGCCGACCGCGACCTCCAGGCGATGCTGCTGGCCCAACTGACGCTGGCGGAGTTCTCGCGCCCCCGCGACGGCGGGTGGGCCGTCGCCAAGCCGATCGCCGACCGCCTGATTAAGGAGTTTCACGGCGAGGCGGTCACGCCGCAGGTGCTCAGCGCGATCGCCGTGCAGCGGATGCGATCCGACGTCAAGGGCAGCGAGGAGATGGCGGGCCAACTGACCAACGAGTTCCCCGGCAACGAGGCCGTCGCCCGCGTGTGGCGCGAACTGACGCTCCAGGCCGCCCAGACCAAGAAGCCGCAACTCGTCGCCGACCGCCTGAAGGTGCTGGCCGACAAGTTCCCCAAGAGCGAGGCCCGCGTCGAGACGCTGGCCACGCTGGCCCACATCGCGTTCCGCCAGGACGGCCTCGAAGCCGTGCTGCCGCAGGTGAAGGAGTTGGCTGAGCAGTTCCCCAAGTCGCCGGTGGTCGTGCGCCTCCAGATCGTGCTGGCCGGCGAGCAGTTGGAGAAGGTGGGCTACGACAAGGCCGCCC